>NZ_BAAKJE010000260.1:0-28983 GCF_059704565.1 Massilia sp. NBRC 108631 | reverse complement strand
GCCGGCGCGGCGCCGGCCGGCGCGGCCGCTGCCAGCCCGCAGGCCAGCAGCGCGGCGCCACAGGAGCGCGCGAACAGGCTCGATAAGGTGGTATGCATGGGTGTCCCGTTAAAATAGCTTTTGGATGGGAATCAGGGGACAGGATACGCCTGTGTTGCCAAGTTTGACAGACTCAGAATCGCATAAAAACCAAGGATCAGTTTGAAACTGTATGAAGCGCTGGCGCAGGAGATCGAGGACATGGTGGCGCGGCAGGTGCTGCGGCCGGGGGAGCGGCTGCCGTCGGTGCGCCAGCAGCACGCGCGGCGCGGCGCCAGCCCCGGCACCGTGTTCCAGGCCTACTACCTGCTGGAGGCGCGCGGCGTGATCGAGTCGCGCCCGCGTTCGGGCTACTACGTGGCGCCGGCCCGCGCGCCGGCCGCCGCGCCCGGCGTTCAGGGCGGCCTCCAGCCCGACCCCGAGCCCACCCGTCCGGATGGCGCGCCGCGCAGCGTGGACGTCAGCGGGCTGGTGTTCGGCGTGCTGGAGGCGGCGCGTGCACGCCAGGTGGCGCCGTTCGGCTCCGCCTTCCCCAGTCCCGAGCTGTTTCCGCTGCCGAAGCTGGCGCGCGCGGTGGCGGCCAGCATGCGCCGGCTGGACCCATGGAGCTCGGTGGCCGACCTGGGCGCCGGCAACGGCGAGCTGCGGCGCCAGATCGCGCTGCGCTACCAGCTGGATGGCGCGCCGGTGGCGGCTGCGGAAATCGTGGTCACCAACGGCGCGCTGGAAGCGCTGAACCTGTGCCTGCAGGCGGTGGCCAGGCCGGGCGACACGGTGCTGGTCGAGTCGCCCAGTTTCTATGCGGCGCTGCAGGCGCTGGAACGACTGCAGCTGAAGGCGGTGGAGGTGGCCACCGATCCGCGCGAGGGCATGGAACTGGGCGCGCTGGCCGCGGCGCTGCAGCGCCACCGTCCCGCCGCTTGCTGGCTGATGACCAGTTTCCAGAATCCGCTGGGCAGCCTGATGCCGGCCGAGAAGAAGCAGGCGCTGGTGGTCCTGCTGGCCGCGCACGGCGTGCCGCTGATCGAGGACGACGTCTACGGCGAACTGTATTTCGGCGCGCGCCGCCCGGCGCTGGCCAAGCGCTACGACGCGCCGGGCGGGCAGGGGCTGGTGCTGCATTGCAGTTCATTCTCGAAGTGCCTGGCGCCGGGCTTTCGCGTGGGCTGGGCGGCGCCCGGGCGCTACGCGCAGGCAGTCGAGCGGCTCAAGCTGAGCACCAGCCTGGCCGCCGCCATGCCGTCGCAGCTGGCGCTGGCCGACTACCTGGGGCAGGGCGGCTACGACCGCCACCTGCGGCAGTTGCGCAGCGCCTTGAAGACCCAGCAGGCGCGCATGCTGGCGGCGCTGGCCGAGCATTTCCCGGCCGGCACGCGCGTGACGCATCCGGAAGGGGGATACTTTTTATGGGTGGTGCTGCCGGACGGCGCGGACACGCTGGCGCTGCACGCCGCCGCGCTGGAACACGGCATCGGCATCGCGCCGGGGCCGATGTTCTCGGCCAAGCGCGAATTCCGCAACTGCCTGCGGCTGAACTACGGCCATCCGTGGACGCCCGCGCATGAAGCGGCCATCGCCACGCTGGGCAGCTTGCTACGGTGTTAGCTGTCGCTGGCGGGGGACGCGCCGGCCGCTGGACGGGCGCGCGGCGGGCGGCGCGCCTTGGCGGGGCGCTGCGGCGGCAGCACGTTGCCGGCAGCGATCCAGTGGCGGTAGACGCGCAGCGCCACTTGCGCGTCGTCGGCGGCGTACAGGATCTGGCGCTCGCTGAGGCGGGCGCTGGCCCAGTTGGTGGTGGAGATTTTCTTCGATTTTTGCAGCTTCTGGCCAAAGAACTTGGCCACTGCGCTTTTCGCGCCCAGGTCGTTGCGCTGGCCGCCGCGCAGCGCCACCGACAGGTCGACCACGCGCGCCGGCTCGATGCCGAGCTTGGCGCGCAGCCGCCGCACGTCGTCGGACAGGCCGAAGCCGACCTTGAGCGTCAATTCGGACTCCAGCACCGCTTTCAGCGCCGGCAGCGCCGGCGAGGGCGCGGCGCCGATCTGGAACAGATAGGCCAGGCGGTCGGTGGCCAGCTGGATCAGGTGCGGGCCGTCGGAACTCTGGCCCTTTTGGAAGGTCGGCTTGGATTCGGTGTCGAAGCCCACTGCGTCGGCCGCCAGCAGCGCCGCCTGCGCCTCCTCCGCCTCGGCGGCGGTTTTCACCAGCCGCACTTCGGCCAGCGTAATGCCGACGTAGGGCGGCAGCTCGGGCGCGGATTCGGCGGCGACCGCAGCGGTGTCGCTCATCAGCCTTTTTTGGAGAACTTGGCCGTCAGCTGGGCCAGCTTGTCCTGGCGCACGCGGGCCGCTTCCTCGGCCGCCGCCGCCTCGCGTTCGGCTTTCTTGCGGTCGGCTTCCTTCTTCAGGCGCTCCTTCAAGACTTCCTTGGCGTGCTTGCGGTGCACATCGGTCACCTCGGCGCCGGCGGTGCCGTCCAGGTCGTAGCGCACGGTGGCTTTTTCCATCACCCGCAGATAGCGCTGCGAGCCGGTATGGATGCCCAGCGCGGTGCGCATCAGCTTTTTGTCGATGCCCGGCACTTGCGCCAGGATCTGCTTGTCGATGCCGATCGACAGGGGCAGGCAATCGCGGAAAGGAGGGAACTGCTGTTGCAGCTGTTTCAGCAGGGTGCGGGCGGTCAGCGCTGGCGCGGCGCCGTCCGGCGCGGCAACAACCGGCTTGACAGCGGCCGGGTTGGCAACGACCGGGGTGGTAACTTCAGCCGCTGGCTCAGGGGTAAGGCTAGTGTTCATCGACATCACAGGTTAAGCAAAGAGCCGCCAGCATATCACGCTGGGCAGGGGAGTGCATTGCCAAATCCGCCAAAATGTTATTTTAACCACATCTTTGCGCGTGCGCGCCAGCCTGAAACGCGCTATAATTGCCGACGCACCAAATGAAGCACCGTGCCCGTCAGGTTGAAACAGGAGTTGCTCTGCCTTTTCCCGCTCTGCACTGTACGTAGTTGCCAGCCCGTCCGAACGGGCTTTTTTCATTCCAGCACCCCTACGCGCCATCGGACCCTTGCCGGCCCGGGTGGCATTGTTTTCACTACGCGCCGCCGGCCCCCGGGTCTGCCATTGAGAGATATTTGTAATGACGAAAACGCCGAAAACCCTCACGCTGTCCACCAAAGCTCCCCGCGCCAAGACGGCGGAACTGGCGGTACCTAAGACCACTTTATCTTATGTCATCGACAATGCGCAAGAGGCTGCCGGCAAAGTTACCGTTGTAAAAAAGACGCGCTCGCGTCTGGCCGCCGTGGCCGGCGCCGATAACGCCGCCGCCGACGTGGCCGAGCTGGCCGAACTGACGTCCGCGGACATGGACGCCGTGGCCGAAGTCGCCGCCGAAGAGAAGAAGGCCACCGTCAAGGTGGCGCGCAAGGCTGGCGCCGCCTCGGCCGCCGTGTCGCTGGCGGCCCCGGCCGGTCCCAAGCCGGTGGTGGTGGTGAAGACCCGCGCCGCCAGGGCCAAGGCCGAGCCGGCCCCGGTGGTGATGGTCGCGCCGGGCGCGGCGCCGGCCGTGAGCCAGGTGACCGATGCCGCCACGCTGGCCACCATCGATACTTCCGGCTACCTGCTGCCGGGCGTCAAAGTGCCGGGCCGCCGTGGCCGCAAGCCGAGCGAATTCACGCCGGAAAACGATGAAGTGGCGGCGCTGAACGCCGTCGAGCGCGCTGAACTGAAGGCCGTGTCGAAAGCGCGCGAGCGCAAGGCCAAGGGCCTGGACGCGCTGAGCACCGAAGGCGTGACCGCCGAGGACCTGGAACGCCGCCGCCTGCAGATCAAGAACCTGATCAACATGGGCAAGGACCGCGGCTTCCTGACCTACGCCGAGATCAACGACCAGCTGCCGGAAAACATCATCGATCCGGAAGCGATCGAAGGCATCATCGCCACCTTCAACGACATGGGCATCGCGGTCTACGAGCGCGCGCCCGACGCGGAAAGCCTGCTGCTGACCGACAACGTGGCCGCCGTCACCAGCGACGACGAAGTCGAGGCCGCCGCGGCCACCGCGCTGTCGACCGTGGACTCCGACTTCGGCCGCACCACCGACCCGGTGCGCATGTATATGCGTGAAATGGGCGCCGTGGCGCTGCTGACGCGCGAAGGCGAAATCGAGATCGCCAAGCGCATCGAGGGCGGCCTGAAGGACATGATCCAGGCCATCTCGGCCTGCCCGACCACCATCGCGGAAATCATCGCGCTGGCCAAGAAGATCGAGAACGACGAAGCCAAGGTCGATGAAGTGGTGGACGGTTTCGTCGATCTGAACGAAGCCAGCAACGCCCCGGCGCCGGCGCCGGCCGCCGCTGCCAATGCGCACGCCTCGGACGAGGACGAAGAAGAGGAAGAAGAAGTCGAAGAGGAAGACGGCGACGCCAACGGCGGCGCGGCCGGCTTCTCGACCGAGCAGCTGGTGCAGCTGAAGAAGGGCGCGCTGGAAAAGTTCGAAGTGATCGAAGTGCAGTTCGAGAAGATGCGCAAGGCCGCCGGCGGCTACGGTTCGCCGGCCTACAACAAGGCGCAGGAAATCATTTCCGCCGAGCTGCTGGGCATCCGCTTTACCGCCAAGGTGGTGGAAAAGCTGTGCGACACCCTGCGCGGCCAGATGGAGCAGGTGCGTTCCATCGAGCGCGCCGTGCTGGAGCTGTGCGTGAACCGCTGCGGCATGCCGCGCGCCCACTTCATCAAGGTCTTCCCGGGCAACGAGACGGACCTGGACTGGGTGGACGGCGAAGTCGATGCCGGCTACCCGTACAGCGCCGTGCTGGGCCGCAACGTGCCGGCCGTGAAAGAGCTGCAGTCGAAGATGATCGACCTGCAGGCGCGCGTGGCGCTGCCGCTGGCCGACCTGCGCAAGATCAACAAGCAGATGGCGGCCGGCGAGAAGCGCGCCCGCACCGCCAAGCGCGAAATGACGGTGGCCAACTTGCGCCTGGTGATTTCGATCGCCAAGAAGTACATCAACCGCGGCCTGCAGTTCCTGGACCTGATCCAGGAGGGCAATATCGGCCTGCTGAAGGCGGTGGACAAGTTCGAATACCGCCGCGGCTACAAGTTCTCGACCTACGCCACCTGGTGGATCCGCCAGGCCATCACGCGTTCCATCGCCGACATGGCGCGCACCATCCGCGTGCCGGTGCACATGATCGAGACCATCAACAAGATGAACCGTATTTCGCGCCAGATCATGCAGGAAACCGGCAGCGAACCGGACCTGGCGACGCTGGCGGTCAAGATGGAAATGCCGGAGAACAAAGTCCGCGAGATCATGAAGATCGCCAAGGAGCCGATTTCGATGGAAACCCCGATGGGCGAGGACGGCGACTCGCAGCTGGGCGACTTCATCGAGGACAACACCACGCTGGCGCCGCTGGACGCCGCGCTGCACGCCTCGATGCGCAATGTGATCAAGGAAGTGCTGGACTCGCTGACCCCGCGCGAAGCGAAGGTGCTGCGCATGCGCTACGGCGTGGAAATGTCGAACGACCACACGCTGGAAGAAGTGGGCAAGCAGTTCGATGTGACGCGCGAGCGCATCCGCCAGATCGAAGCGAAGGCCATGAGCAAGCTGCGCCAGCCGTCGCGCTCGGACAAGCTGAAGACCTTCCTGACCACGCACTAAGCGCGGCGGCGCCGCTCAGTGGCGGGCGTCGGCGGAAGTGTCAAGACGGGAGGCTGCGGCCTCCCGTTTTTCATGGTCGGACAACATGATGGTGAGGGTGGTGCCGCGTCCCGGCGCACTGTCTTCGCTCAGTTCGCCGCCGTAGGCCGACACGCGCTCGCGCAGCGCCAGCATGGCCAGCGTGGCGCCACGGCTGCCGCCCGTCTGCGGGCCCAGGCCGTTGTCGCTGATGATGATCAGCAGGGCGCCGGGGCGCAGGTCCAGCGACACGTCGACCCGGGTCGCCCTGGCATAGCTTTCGATGGCGAACATCGCTTCCTGGATCATGCGGAAGATGGCCCAGGTCTGCGGCGCCGTCAGCGCGGCGCTGGCGCTGTCGCTGATCATGTGCAACTGGCAGTGCATGCCGCTGCGCCGTTCCTGCTGCTTGAGCAGCCAGTCGGTGGCGGCCGGCAAGCCCAGTTCCAGTGTGCTCGGGTGCAGATCGTTGATCAGCGCGCGCACCGCGCCGATGGCGCTGTCGAGCGTGCCCAGCACGCGCACGCTGTGGCCGTGCAGGCGTGGATGGCGCGCCTGCGAGGCCGTGCCGAGCAGGACCGCGTCCAGCTTGAGCGCCATCAGGCTCTGGCCCAGGTCGTCGTGCAGGCTTTGCGCCTGGCGGCGGCGTTCACGCTCGCGTGCGGCTTCCTGCAGGTCGCTCAGCTCGCGCAGCTGGCGCAAGGTCGACTGCAGTGCTTCCTCTGCGGCGCGGCGCTCCGTCACGTCGAGGCACATGCCGATCAGCAGCGCCGGCTGGCCATCTTCGTCGTACAGCGGCTGCTTGTAGGTCAGCAGGCGGCGGTCCTGGCGCAGGCCGGCGTGCCACACCCATTCCTCGTCGGTCCACAGGCTGTGCGAGGCGAACGCGGCGCGGTCGGCGGCCAGGAAGCCGGCTTGCTGCTCGGGCGGGTAGTGCTCGCCGCCGTGGGTGCCGGCCAGGGCGCTGTAGGGCTGGCCGAAAGCCTGTTCACAGGCCGCGTTCATCATGACAAAACGGGAGTCGGCATCTTTCAGGAACAGCGCCAGCGGCAGCCGGTCCAGGATGTCGCGCCACTGCCGCTCGCCGCGCGCCAGCAAGGCGGCGCCGCTTTCACTGGCGGCCAGGCGCTGGCGCAGGCCCGCCAGTTCGGCTTCGGCGGCGTCGGCGGCGAGCGCAGCCAGGGCGGCCCGGCGCCAAAGCGCCAGCGCGGCGAGGACGGCCAGCATGGCAAGGGCGGCGGCCAGCAGCAGCGCCAGCCAGGTTGTGTTTGGTGGAAACATCTTCGATTGCACCCAATATTATGTTTTTGGCATCGCTACTGTATAGCACAGTTCGGCATCAATTTGGCGCACGGAAATCATTATTGACTAGCAGTCCGATACCCTGTTGAAGGCAGGCTGAAGATGCGACACTGCGCGCCGGAGTTTCTTGACAACCGTAAACGTTGGCGGGACGATGAAGCCGGACCCGCAAACCGCGTCCCGACTTCGGCCCGGAAACTCGTCATCCAATATTGGGAGTATTCAACATGAAGGTCGCACTTTCGCGCCGCAAGTTCCTGAAGGCGGGAATGGTTGCGGGCGTCGCGGTGTATCTCGCGCCGCTGGGGGGCAAAGCCTTTGCCGCCCTGTTCGAGGACAAGATCCTCACGCCCGTCGCCTGGGATCCGAAAAACGGCCAGGCCAAGGTCCGCATCGACGGCAAAGCCAAGGTCACCGGCGCCAAAGTGTTCGCGCGCGACATCCGCGCGCAGGACATGCCGCACTGGCCGCAGCAGCAAGCGCACGCTTTCATCCTGCGCGCCACCCGCACCGACCGCCTGTATGCCGGCATCGACCTGTCGCTGCTGGGCGAGGAACTGAAGCCGGACCGCGTGGTCACGGCGGCCGACCTGGCGCGCGACGGGGTGGCGTTCCCGGCCTTCTACGGCGCCGACATGCTGCTGCCCGAGGGCCAGCAGGCGGCCTACCTGGGCCACGCGGCGGCCATCCTGATCTACGACGATTTCGCGCGCTACCGCTTCGCCAAGGACAAGCTGCAGTTCCAGGAGTCCGTGCTGCGCTACGGCGAGCCGGTGGCGCCGATGGTGCGCGACCCCTGGGCCACGTTCCGCTTCGTGCGCGTGGGCGGCGCCACCTCGCACGACGACGACAAATTCTCCAGCCTGGGCCAGGCGCCGGTGTTCCCCAGCATGATGCGCAAGCAGCAGCCGGTATGGCCGGACGGCATCGAGCACGGCAAGCTGGGCGAGCAGGGCATGTTTTACGCCAACCAGATCAAGGCCGAGCTGGACAGCCCGCCGGCCGACTGGCTGGTGCTGGAGCGCGACTACCAGACCCAGTCGGTGGACACCGCCGCGCTGGAGCCGGACAACGCCAACTGCTGGTACGACGCTGCCAGACAGGAGCTGCACATGGTGGTGGCCAGCCAGGGGCCGCAGGAAGTCATCGACAGCACGCTGGAGATGATGAAGAAGGCGAGCTTCCCGCTCAAGGCGCTGTTCGTCCACCCGTGCTATACGGTGGGCTACGGCTCGAAGGACCATTACAACTTCCCGTTCTACGGGCTGGTGTGCGCGCTGTACGGCAACGGCAAGCCGGTGCGGCTGGCCAACGACCGCTACGAGCAGTTCCAGACCTCGATCAAGCGCCACGCCTTCGACATGAAGTACCGCATGGCGGTGGACCGCCAGACCGGCATGATGCAGTCCTTCGCCGGCACCTTCGAAGGCAATGGCGGCGGCCGCGCCAATTTCTCGCCGTCGGTGGTGATGGTGGCGGCCACGGCGGCGCAATCGATCTATTACTTCCCGAAGAACGACTTCGCGGCGGTGGCGCTGGCCACGCGCGCGGTGGACGCCGGTTCGGCGCGCGGCTATGGCACCTTGCAGAGCATGGCGGCCACCGAGATGATGGTGGACGAGTTCGCCGAACAGCTGAAGCTGGACCCGATCGAATTCCGCCTGCGCAACGCGCTGCGTTCGGGCATGAAAAATTCGCAGGGCGCCATTCCGGCCGGCGCCATCCGCGTGGACGAGGTGCTGCGCAAGGCGCAGGTCCATCCCATGTGGACCGGCCGCGCCAAGCGCAAGGCCGAATACGACGCGGCCCATCCGGGCAAGCGCTACGGCGTGGGCTTTGCCTGCACGCAGAAGGACTTCGGCACCGGCGCGGAAAGCTCGCTGGCGCGGGTGGAGATCGAGGCGGATGGCAAGATCCGCCTGTGGCACAGCGGTACCGAGATCGGCACCGGCATGTCCACCTCGCAGGCGGTGGCGTGCGCCAAGTGGCTGTGCCGCCCGGCCGACGAGATCCTCACCGCAGTGACGGACTGGGCCGACCTGCCCATGGTGGCCACGGGCGACCCCTACCTCATGAGCCAGGCCGAGCAGGACAAGCTGGCGGCCAATCCGCGCTGGTCGCCCACCTACTGCTCGCCGGCCAGTGCCACCAACTCGGCCTACTACTACACCCACAGCACGCGCGAAGCGGCGCGGGTGGTGTTCATGCACGGCCTGTGGCCGGCCGCCATGGCGATCTGGAGCCAGGGCGTGGCGGGCGGCCAAGCAGCGTCGCTGGTGGTGCGGGTGGAGGATGCGCGCTGGGTGGACGGCAAGCTGTCGGCCGGCGGGCTGGAAGCGCTGCCGTTCGAGGCCATCGTCAAGCAGGCGCACGAACTGGGCCTGGTGACGGGGGCGGCGGTACACGTGTTCAACCGCTGGCAGTGGAGCGAGGCGGACTGGGAGATACCCGGAAGCGGCGCCGCCACGGTGCGCCTGCCGGTGGATGGCCTGTCGCTGCGCTACGGCAGCGGCAAGGATGGCAAAACCGACAAGGCTGGCACGCCGGGTGGCTACCGCGTGCTGGACCGCAGGAAGGTCTACATGCCGGCCACCCAGCGCAACGGCGCCATGGTCACTTACTACAGCTGCGTGGGCACGCTGGTGGAGCTGGCGGTGCACGAGGGCAGCGGCAAGGTGGAGCTGCTGGGCCATCACTCCATCATGGAGTGCGGCAATATGCTGTCGCCGCAGCTGGTGTCCGGCCAGCTGCAGGGTGGGCTGGCCATGGGCATCGGCCACGCGCTGCACGAATACCTGCCGCTGTACGAGGACGGCCCCGGCAACGGCACCTGGAACTTTAACCGCTACCACCTGCCGCGCGCCTCGGACGTGGCGGTGTGGACGCAAACCGCCGAAGTGCTGCCGCCCGTGTCGGAGACCGATACGCCCAAGGGCATCGCCGAGGTGGTGATGATTCCCGTGGTGGGCGCCATCGTCAACGGCATCGCGCACGCCATCGGCCACCGATTCACCAAACTGCCGGTAACCCCGCAACGTATCAAGGAGGTGCTGGCATGAGCATCGTCACCAAACCCATTACCCTGCATTTGAACGGCAAGACCGTCGGCCCGGTGCCGGTGCCCGAAGGCATCATGATGGTCGATTTCCTGCATGAATACCTGAACCTGACCGGCTCGCGCCTGGGCTGCGGGCAGGGCGTGTGCCACGCCTGCGTGGTGATCCTGGACAAGCCGGATGGCAGCAGCGAGGAAGTACGCTCCTGCATCACCGGCGCGCATTACTTCGAAGGCAAGAAGGTGCGCACGGTGGAAGGCATCGGGCAGAAGAACGAGAAGGGCGAGCTGGCCGGCATGTCGGCCATCCAGCAGAAGTTCCTGGAGCACTTCAGCTTCCAGTGCGGCTACTGTACCCCCGGTTTCGTCAACGCCGCCACCGTGCTGCTGGAGCGCCTCAAGCGCGAACCGGTAGCCAGGGCCGATGTCGAACGCACCATCAGCAGCGCGCTGGAAAACCATATCTGCCGCTGCACCGGCTATGTGCGCTACTTCGAGGCGGTAAAGGACGTGGTGCTCGGCACGCCGGGCCTGGTAAAGGAGGGGGCATGATGCGCGCCTTCTTCCCGCGCGCCTGGGCGGGCGCGGCCAGGGCGGCCGCCGCTGTTGCTGCGGCCGCTGCGCTGGCATCGCTGGCTGGCTGCGGCAGCGGTGGCAGCGGCGCGACGCCGCCCACGGCCAACAACAAGGACATGGTGGAACGCGGCCGCTACCTGGCCAAGCTGGCCGACTGCGCGGCCTGCCACACCGCGGCGGCTGGCGCGCCGTGGGCAGGCGGGGTGGAGCTGAAGTCGCCATTCGGCACTTTCTACGGCACCAACATCACGCCGGACAAGGAGCACGGCATCGGCAGCTGGAGCGCGGACGAGTTCTACGCCGCACTGCGCGACGGCGTCACGCCCGACAAGCACCTGTATCCGGCCATGCCCTACACCTCCTACCGATCGCTGACACGCGCCGACAGCGACGCCATGTATGCCTACTTCATGCAGGTGAAGCCGGCCCGGGTGGCGAACAGGGAACCGGAGCTGAAGTTCCCCTATAACCTGCGTTTCGGCGTGCGCTTCTGGAACATGCTGTTCCTGGAAGACCAGCTGACCGACGCGTCGGTGGGCAAGTCGGCCGAATGGCAGCGTGGTCGCTACCTGTCCAACACGCTGGGCCACTGCGCGGAATGCCATACGCCGCGCGGTGCGCTGGGGCAGATGGACCTGTCGCGCACGTTGACCGGCAACCGCATGGCCCGCATCGGCGCGCCCGACATCACGCCGGCCGGCCTGTCGGCCATGGGCTGGACCGAAGTGGACCTGGCCTCCCTGCTCACCACGGGCGTGGCGCCGCAAGGTTCGGCCACCGGCGAAATGTTTGAGGTGGTGCACCTGAGCACGCAGTACATGCTGCCGGCCGATCTCAAGGCCATGACGACCTATCTGATGGGCGACAAGCCGCTGGCGCCGCAGCCGCTGAAAGTGGCGAACCCGGCTGGCGCCGACATCGATGCCGGGCGCCGCACCTACCTCGCGGTGTGCGCCGGTTGCCACGGCCTGGACGGCGGCGGCAAGCCGCACGCGGCGGTGGCGATGAAAGGCAACAGTTCGGTGCGCAGCGCCGACGCGCACAACCTGATCGCGGTCACGCTGGACGGCATCCGGGCCCAGCATTTTGGCGAGAAGGAGAGCATGCAGGAGATGCCAGGCTTTGCCGGCAAGCTGTCCGACAAGGAAGTGGCGGACCTGTCCAATTACATGCGCGCCAGCTGGGGCGGCGCCGCCAAAGTGACGGAGGCGCAGGTAAAGGCCGTGCGGGCCGAGGGCGCGGGCGGCGGGCACTAGCGGTATCCGGCAAGCGCGGCGAACGCCGCTGGCAATCGTGCCCTATGGAATTGTTATCAATAGTATCATTGTCTTTTTTGCTGGAAAAGACATGCTGAATAAACTGATCCTGGGCGCCGTGCTGTCGGCGGGTGCGCTGGCCGGCTGCGCGCGGCAGGAGGCACCCGCTGCCGTTGCCGCGACCGCTACGGCGGCGGCTACGGTAGCTGCGCCTGCCGCATCCGGGCCCGCCGTCCGGGTGTCGCCAGACTTGGCGATGGCTGGGGTGGACGCCGCGCCGCTACTCAAGGCCTTGTTCGGCGACTATGCCACGGCCAAGGACGGTGGCGTGGTGGCCACGCTGAATGATCCCGACCAGCCCGGTTCGCAAGGGTTGTACCTGCTGTCGCGTGTCGCCTCCACCGTGCTGCCGGGCGGTGAAACCGTGCTGGTGTTTAACGGCGAGGCTTGCAACGAAGCCGGCGAGGCGCAGACCGCGCACGCCACCCCGGGCCTGCTCAGCTTTTTCTTGCTGAAGCAGGAGCAGGGTGCCTGGCGCGTGCTGCGGCGCCACGAGAATGTCGCAGCACTGGGCTCGTTCGGCAATGTCGGTACGCTGAGCTGGGTTGCGCTGGCGCCGGGCAAGGTCGGCCTGGCGGCCGAGCACGGGGGCACATGGCAGGGCTACACGTCGCTGTTCCTGGCGCTGATCGATGTCAGCGACCCGCAGCCGCGCGACTTGATGGGCGAGGAGGCGCAAGTGCTGGCCGACACCGAAGGCGCTTGCGGCGGCCGCGTGGCCGAATGCTGGGATGTGCGGGCCAGGTGGAGGATATTGCAGCCAGCCGCTGGCGCCCGCTACGGAGCGCTGGCGATGGACTTCGACGGCGAGCAGCGCGTGGCCACCCCGGCCAGCCTGGCGGCCGCTGACGCGGACGCCGACGAGGACAACGTGGTGCGCACCACCAAGCGCATCGGCGGCAGTGCGCGCTACGTATACGACGGCAAGGCTTACAAGCTGGCCAGCGGAGCCAACCCCATTCCCACCTTTTGATGCGGCCTGGGCCGGCAAGCGGCCCGGCCATTCAGCGCCAGCGGCGCCGCGCGCTGGCTGCCAATCCCAGCAGTCCTATGCCCAGCAGCGCCAGGCTGCCTGGTTCCGGCACGGAGTTGCCGCCGCCACCGCCACCATTGCCGCCGCCGCCGCCGTCCCCGGGTATGCTGAGCTCGTTAAAGTTGGTCCCGTACTGGAAGCGCACGCCAGTGATATCCGCGTTCGTCAGCCCGGCAACGCCGGTCAGCATGAAGGTCACCGAGTTGGAAATGACCGGCACGTCTTCCAGGCCGCCGTTGGGATTGAAGTCGGCGAGGCTGGAAATGATGCCGAAATTGATGCCGTCCAGCGAGGCGGGGTCGTCCAGATTGGTGCCTGCCGCGCCGTTATTGAAGTTGCCGATATTGCCACCCGGGTTGGAGATGTAACCCGAACTGGCGATCCCCTGATTCTGTCCGCTGGGCCCGGAGCCTGCCTTGTAGCCGAATTCCCCGCTCACATCGGTTACCCCGGCGCAGTTCACTTCCGAGCAAGTGCCCAGTATAGAGGAGCCTGCCGTCAGCATGGCAGAGACCGTGGTCAAGACCGGCGCGCCGGTGAAATTCCAGAACAGCCCGGAAAGAGTGCTGCCCGGGACGTCGGCCAGTGCGTTGGCGCCGGACGTATTCGTCAGCACGATGGTCAGGTTGTTGCCGACCAGGTCGAAGCTTGCGCTGGCACTGACGGCCACACCTCCGCTCGTCACGCCGCTACCCTGGAACAGAATCGGCGCGGCGCTGGCATTCAGCGACGCTGCCATCGCCAGCGCAAGTGGTAATAAGTACTTTTTCATGGAATCCCCCTTTGATTGTAATACGCCACCAGCTGTATTTGTCCTATGCATCAATTGTGCCAGGAAGTGTAAGCTATTGAATTGATATGAAATACCAAAAATCATCCTCGCTGATTCCGCAATTTGTGTAAAAGCCACCGACAGTCATTTATTCAACTTTTTTGGAATATTTAGTGATATGAGGTAATTGTTATTCCAGGAAGTTATTATTAATTTCCATGTAGATTTATCGTGATTTATTCCCGCTATCGAATAGAGCGGATTTTCAAAGGTATTCAATTGTGCCTATAGGAAAACTCATCTACCATGCGGCTTCCAAGTTGAAAGTGACGTTGATTTAGATTCAACTTGTGCGGCGACAAGCCCAAGAGGAGAGGGCTGTTTAGCGTCGCGGCGTGGGACAGTCCTGTTGACAGTTCAGATGACAGGCCTAACAGATGCAATTCAGTTATTCATTCAAATTAATTAATATTACTTCCGCGCTGGCAGTTGCCGCGCTTCTCCCACTGTCTGCACATGCCCAGGGGCAGGATGACGATTACGCGCCGGGACGCCTGCTGATCGAACCGGTGGCCGGCTTGAGCGAGCAGGCTCTGCAACTGCTGCTCAAAGGTCATGGCGGCAAGCACCGCAAGCTGGGCCAAAGCGCGCTGCATGTGGTGGAATTGCCGCCGACGGCATCGGCCAAGGCGGTGCTGGCCCAGCTCAAGCACCGCCCCGAGCTCAAATTCGTTGAACTGGACCGGCGCGTGAAAAGCACTTACGCGGCCAACGATCCGTATGCGGGCAGCGAATGGCATCTCAGCAAGATCGGGGCCGCCACCGCATGGGATAAGACCCAGGGCGCCGGCGTCGTCATCGCCATCCTCGATTCCGGCGTGGACGCCAGCCATCCCGACTTGCAGCCCAATCTGGTGCCTGGCACGAATATCTATGGCGGCAACAGCGATATTTCGGACGTATGCGGGCACGGCACCGCCGTGGCGGGCGCTGCCGCTGCCCGCACCGGCAACGCCGCCGGCGTGGCAGGGGTGGCGGGGCAGGCGCGCATCATGCCGGTGCGGGTCGCCTATCTGGACCCGTCATACGGCTGCTACGCCTACTACAGCACGGTCGCCAGCGGCCTGACCTATGCCGCCGACCACGGCGCGCGGATCGCCAACGTCAGCTATGGCGGCGTGTCCGGCAGCGCCGCCGTGCAGAGCGCGGCGCAGTATATGAAGAGCAAGGGCGGGCTGGTGTTTGTGTCCGCAGGCAACAACGGCATCAGCGAAAGCACGCCGCCCACCAGCACCATGATCGTCGTGTCGGCCACCGACGGCAGCGATGTCCGCCCTTCGTGGTCCAGCTACGGCAGCTTCGTGACGCTGTCCGCGCCGGGCGCCGGCATCTGGACCACCAACAAGGGCGGCGGCTACCAGGCCTGGAACGGCACCTCCTTCGCCAGTCCGGTTGCCGCTTCCGTCGCCGCGCTGATGATGGCGGCCAACCCGGCGCTGGACGGCGCTAAAGTGCAGAGTCTGCTCCAAAGCACGGCGGTCGATCTGGGCGCCGCCGGCCGCGACGCCGTCTTCGGCTATGGCCGCGTGAACGCCGCCGCCGCCGTGCAGGCCGCGGTGGGCAGCGTGCAGGCTGCCGACACCCAGGCTCCGGCAGCCGGCATCGCCGCCCCGCTGGGCGGCGCCAGCGTCAGCGGGACGGTCGCCGTCAGCGTCAACGCCAGCGACAATGTGGGCGTGGCCAGGGTCGACCTGAAGGTGAACGGCACCGTGGTGGCCAGCGATAGCACCGCACCGTACGCCTTCAGCTGGAACAGCACCGGCGCGGTCAACGGCATTGCCAGCCTGGTGGCGGTCGCCTATGACGCGGCGGGGAATGCCGGCACGTCCGGTACGGTGCAGGTGAATGTTGCCAACACCACGGCACTGGTTCCCGCCGATACCACCCGGCCGGTGGTTGCCATCGTTAATCCCACGGCCGGCAATGTCAGCGGTAATGTGAATGTGGCGGTGAATGCTTCGGATAATGCCGGGGCGGCCGGTATCAGCCTTGCCTTGTATATTGATGGCGTGCTGAAGGCCAGCGGCAAGGGCGCCAGCCTGTCTTATAACTGGAATACGCGGAAGATTGCTGGCGGTTACCATACTGTGCAAAGCGTGGCGCGCGATGCTGCTGGAAATACTTCGTCGGCCACGGTCCAGGTAAGCAAGTAGTAATTCATCACTATTTAAATTTTGAATTTAAAGATTTCTAAAATCATTACACCTGTTTATTCAAGGAAATTACAATGGCAATTATTATCACATCTTAATTAACGTAGCCTATCAATCCGAAAGTTCCCGTGCGGATATTCAATTGCCGCACATAAACTTTTGGTTTATTATTCGTCTCGAAGTCTGAAAAAGGCAAACCCCGCGAAAGCGGGGGACGCAAAGTCATCGGTCTAAAGGGTTCATACCCCATGACGGCAGGACTGCCAGGCAATGTGGAGTAGTACGCCGTCCCCTTGCGCCCTCCGGGTCGCCAGGCCGTGTCTCCGCATGGTTGCGCAGTCCTGTCTTTGAAAAAATTCAATTACAGGAAACCAGCCATGAAATCGATTACCGCCATCTCCGCAGTGTTCCAGCCACGTGCCCTGATCCTGGCTTTTGCCGGCATGGCCGCCGCCGTGGCGCCGCAAGTTCGTGCGGCAAGCGATAGCGACGGCGACTATGCCCGTGGCCGCATCCTGGTTGAGCCGCGCGCCGGCCTCACCGCCGGCGAGTTCGACAAACTGCTCAAGGCCCACGGCGGCAAGGCCCGCAAGATCGGCCAGGGCAGCACCCATATCGTCGAACTGCCGGCCAACGCTTCCGAGAAGGCCGTCGTGGCCCAGCTGAAAAACCGTCCCGAGTTCAAGTTCGTCGAACTGGACCGCCGCGTGAAGAGCAGCTACGTGGTCAACGACCCGTACGCCGGCGGCGAATGGCACCTCAACAATATCGGCGCCGCCGCCGCCTGGGACAGCGCCAAGGGCGCCGGCGTCACCATCGCCATCCTGGACTCCGGCGTGGACGGCGCCCACCCCGACCTGCAAGCCAACCTGGTTGCCGGCTACAACGTGTACGGCAACAACACTGATACGTCGGACGTCTGCGGTCACGGCACCGCAGTGGCCGGTTCGGCCGCGGCCCGCAGCGACAATGGCGTCGGCGTGGCTGGCGTAGCCGGCCAGGCCCGCATCATGCCGGTGCGTATCGCCTACCTGGATCCGACCTACGGCTGCTACGCCTATTACAGCACCGTGGCCAGCGGCCTGACCTATGCCGCCGATCACGGCGCCCGCATCGCCAACGTCAGCTACGGCGGCGTGGCTGGCAGCGCCGCCGTCCAGAGCGCAGCGCAATACATGCGCAGCAAGGGCGGCCTGGTGTTCGTCTCGGCCGGCAACAACGGCAAGGACGAAGGCCTGGCCCCGACCAGCACCATGATCGTGGTGTCGGCCACCGACGGCAGCGACACCAAGGCCAGCTGGTCCAGCTATGGCAACTTCGTCAGCCTGGCCGCGCCCGGCTCGGGCATCTGGACCACCAGCAAGGGCGGCCTGTACCAGACCTGGAACGGCACCTCCTTCGCCGCCCCGGTGGCCGCTGCCGCCGCTGCCCTGCTGATGTCGGCCCGTCCGGACCTGAGCCCAGCCCAGGTTGAAACCATTCTGTTCAACACCGCCAAGGACCTGGGCGCCGCCGGCCGCGACAACCTGTACGGCTACGGCCGCGTCAACGCCGCCGCCGCCATGACGGCCGCGCTGGCCGCGCCGACGGCACCGGATACCCAGGCCCCGAGCGTGGCCATCGCCGCCCCGCTGGGCAGCAGCACCGTCAGCGGCGCTGCCACCGTCAGCGTCAACGCCAGCGACAACACCGGCGTGGCCCGCGTGGACCTGCAAGTGAACGGCGCCGTGGTGGCCTCGGCCGATGCCGCTCCGTACGTGTTCAGCTGGGACAGCACCGGCGTGGCCAACGGCATGAACAACCTGGTGGCCGTGGCGTATGACGCCGCCGGCAACCGCGGCAACTCGAGCGCCGTGGCCGTCAACGTCGCCAACGCCCTGCCGCCGGCTGCTCCGGACACCGTCGCACCGGTGGTGGTGCTGACCAACCCGGTTGCCGGCCGCGTCAACGGCAACGTCAACGTCACCGTGAACGCCTCCGACAACAGCGGCGCCGCCGGCATCCGCCTGAGCCTGTACATCGACGGCAGCCTGAAAGCTTCCGGTTCCGGCAGCAGCCTGTCGTACAGCTGGAACACCAAGAAGGAAGCGGTTGGCACCCACACCGTGCAGACCCGCGCCACCGACGCCGCCGGCAATACTTCCACCGCCACCGTGCAAGTGACCCGCTAATCCGGCCGCCGACCGCAAGCGCAATTAAAAGCGCAAATAAAAGCGCCGCCCAGTGGGCGGCGCTTTTTTCATGGCGGAGCCGGAGCAGGCCGGGTCAGCCGGTGTTGCGCAAGCCGGCCGCCACGCCGTTGATCGACAGGTGGATGCCGCGGTGCACGCGCTCGTCCACCTTGCCCGGTTCGTGCGCCACCGAGCGGTGGCGCTTGATCAGCTCCACTTGCAAGTGGTTCAGCGGATCCAGGTAGGCGAAGCGGTTCTGGATCGAGCGCGCCAGCAGCGGATTGCCGGCCAGCCGTTCGCCGGCGCCGGTGATGCGTTCGAGGCAGGCCAGCGTGGCCGCGTGTTCGCCGGTGATGCGCTTGAAGATGCGCTCGCGCAGCTCGGCGTCCTGCACCAGCAGCGAATAGCGCGAGGCGATCGCCAGGTCGGTCTTGGCCAGCACCATGTCCATGTTCGACAGCAGCGTGGCGAAGAAAGGCCAGTGCTGGAACATGGCGCGCAGCTGCTGCACCCGTTCGGCTTCGTCGCCATCCGCGATCCACGAGCCGATGGCGCTGCCGAAGCCGTACCAGCCGGGCAGCAGCAAACGGCACTGGCCCCAGGAAAAGCCCCAGGGAATGGCGCGCAGGTCCTCGATGCGGCGGGTGGATTTGCGCGAGGCGGGCCGCGAACCGAGGTTCAGCTCGGCGATCTCGGCAATCGGCGTGGCTGAGAAGAAGTAGTCGGTAAAGCCGGGCGTCTCGTACACCAGGTTGCGGTAAGCCTGGTAGGCGCGCCCGGAGATCTCCGCCATCACCGCCTCGAAGCCGGCCAGTTGCTTGCGCTGGGCGTCGTCCGCCGCCGGCGGCATCAGGCTGGCCTCCAGCGTGGCGGCCACCAGCAGCTCCAGGTTGCGCCGTCCGATGTCCGCGTTGGAGAATTTGGAGGCGATGATTTCGCCTTGCTCGGTCAGGCGGATCTGGCCGTTCACGGTGCCCTTGGGTTGCGCCAGGATGGCCTCGTAGCTGGGGCCGCCGCCCCGGCCGACGGTGCCGCCCCGGCCGTGGAACAGGCGCAGCTTGACGCCGGCCCTGGCGAACACGTCCACCAGGCCCAGCTCGGCCTTGTACAGTTCCCAGTTCGAGGTGAGGAAGCCGCCATCCTTGTTGGAATCGGAATAGCCCAGCATGACTTCCTGCAGCCCGCCTTGCGCGTCGATCAGCTGGCGCACCATCGGCAGCGCCATCAGGCGTTCCATGATGCCGGCCGCGCGCTGCAGGTCGGGAATGGTTTCAAACAGCGGCACCACCATCAGGTCGGCCGTGCCGTTGCCGTCCACCGTGCGCAGCAGGCCGGTTTCCTGCTGCAGCACCAGCACTTCCAGCAGGTCGGACACGGTTTCCGTGTGCGAAATGATGTAGTTGCGGATGGCGCGCGCGCCATAGCGCTGGCGGATCTCGCGCGCCGCGCCCAGCACGGCCAGTTCGGAGCCGGTTTCGGCCGAGTACGCGATGTAGGGCGAATACAGCAGCCGTGGCTGGGCCAGTTCGGCCAGCAGCAGTGCCACCTTGGCCTCTTCGTCCATGGCCGCATAGTCCGGCGCCGCGCCGGCCTTGGCGAACAGCTCGGCCAGCACGCGCTCGTGCACGTCCGAACTCTGGCGCATGTCCAGCGAGGCCAGGTGGAAGCCGAAGATATCGGCCGCGCGCTTGAGTGTGGACAGGCGCGGATGCACCAGCATGGCGCCGTGGTTGGCGTTCAGCGAATCGATCAGGATCTGCAGGTCGGCGGCGAAGGCGGCGGCGTGCTCGTACGGCTCGGCGTGGCCCACTTCCTTGCGCAGGATATTGGCCGCGCCCAGCGCGCGGGCGGTGCTGGCCAGGCGCGCGTAGATGCCGATCAGCGCGCGCCGGTACGGCTCGTCGCTGCGGTGTTCGGAAGTGTCGGTGGAGGAGTCGGCCAGCAGCTGCAGCGCCGGCGTGCATTTGACCATCAGCGTCGACACCGACAGCTCGGCGCCCAGCGTGTGCGCCTCGTCCAGGTAGAAATCGAGGATGGTGGTGGCCTGGCGCGCCAGCGCGTGGCGCGCGGTGGCGGCGTTGACGTTGGGATTGCCGTCGCGGTCGCCGCCGATCCAGCTGCCCATCTGCACATAGGGCGCGGCGATGGCGCACGGCGCCGGTTCGCCGTCCGCGCTGCCGGCGCCGGCCGGCCGGTACTGGGCGGCGATGTCGGCCTCGATGTCGTCGTACAGCCCGGGCAGTTCGCGCAGGAAGGTGATGCGGTAGTAGGACAGCGCGTTCTCGATCTCGTCGGCCACGGTCAGCTTGGTGTAGCGCAGCATGCGGGTCTGCCACAAGGTGGCCACGCGCGAGCGCAGCAGGTGCAGGTTGGCCGCGCTTTCCTTGGGCGTGAGCGGCGTGTCGCGCTCGGCCAGCAGGCGCGCGATGTCGTGCTCGGCGTCCAGGATGGATTTGCGCTGCACCTCGGTGGGATGGGCCGTCAGCACCGGCGAAATCAGCGCCTGCTGGAAGAAGCCGGTGACGGTGTCCTGGCCGACACCGGCGCCGGCCAGCTTGCACAGCGCATAGCTCACGCTGCCTTGCTGCGGCTTCGAACCCGCCAGCAGGTGGGCGCGGCGGCGGCGGATGTGGTGCTGGTCCTCGGCGATGTTGGCCAGGTGGGAGAAATAGGAAAACGCGCGCACCACGGTGATGGTCTGCTCGCGCGTGAGGATTTTCAGCATGCCGTCCAGTTCCTTGGCCGCGCCGGCGTCGGCTTCGCGGCGGAAGCGCACGGCGGTCTGGCGGATGGTTTCCACCACCGCGTACACGTCCTCGCCCTCCTGCGCGCGCAGCACGTCGCCCAACAGGCGGCCGAGCAGGCGGATGTCTTCCTTCAGGGGCGCGTCCTTGTCGGCGCCGGCGTCTGCTACTGATGCTGCTGTATTGCTTGCAACCATGGTATATGCCCTATGCATGATTCTCGAATGGGGCGCGCATGATAAAATTTGGTTCTAAGAATTTGTCATCATGCACGCTAGCGAAAGAACAGGCTTTGAATACTTCCGATTTGGCTCAAGAGCTTCCTACCCGACTGGTGATCGCTTCGCGCGAAAGCCGCCTTGCCATGTGGCAGGCGGAGCATGTGCGCGCGCGGCTGTCGGCCCTGTACCCGCAGTGTAGCGTAGAAATTCTGGGCATGACCACGCGCGGCGACCAGATCCTGGACCGCACCCTGTCCAAGGTCGGCGGCAAAGGCCTGTTCGTGAAAGAGCTGGAAGTGGCGATGGCCGAGGGCCGGGCCGACCTGGCCGTGCATTCGCTGAAGGACGTGCCGATGGAGCTGCCCGAGGGTTTCGCGCTGGCCGCGGTGCTGGAGCGCGAAGATCCGCGCGACGCGTTCGTCTCCAATGATTACGCTACCCTGGACCAGCTGCCGGCCGGCGCCGTGGTGGGCACCAGCAGCCTGCGCCGCCAGTCGCTGATCGCGGCGCGCTATCCGCACCTGGTGATCAAGCCGCTGCGCGGCAACCTCGATACCCGGCTGGGCAAGCTGGACCGCGGCGACTACGCGGCCATCATCCTGGCCGCCGCCGGCCTGAAGCGCCTTGGCCTGCCGCAGCGCATCCGCGCGCTGCTCGAGCCGGAAACCAGTTTGCCGGCGGCGGGGCAGGGCGCGATGGCGATCGAGATTGCCGAGCGCTCCGACGGGCTGGACCTGATGCGCCTGCTGGCGCCGTTGAACCACCTGGCCACCGCGCAAGCAGTGACAGCCGAGCGCAAGGTGTCCAAGGTGTTTGGCGGCAGCTGCCAGGTGCCGCTGGCCGCTTATGCCACCGTGGACGGCGGGCAGATGCATCTGCGCGCCATGGTCGCCACGCCGGACGGCGCGCGCATGGCCACGGCCGAGGTGCGCGGCGTGGCCGCCAGCGCCGAGCAGCTGGGCCAGGACGTGGCCGAACTGCTGCGCCGGCAGGACGCGGTCGCCATTCTGGCCAGCTGCCTGGCCGATGCCGCCGCCGCCGACGCGGCGGCCAACCCGCAGGCGGCGCCGTCCGAGGCGCGCCGCAACGATCCGCAGCCCGGCAGCTCCGAGGACATCGCCCACACGCAGCCCGGCGAGCCCACCGGCGGCCGTTCCGGCGTCTGACGCGCGGCCCCGCCAGCCCAGGATGCCCGCCACCGTCATCATCACCCGTCCCCTGGCACAGGCGCAGCCGCTGGCCGCGCGCGTGGCTGCGCTCGGCCGTCCGGTGGAAGTGCTGCCGCTGCTGGAGATCGCACCGCTGGCCGACAGCAGCCAGCTGCAGGCCACGCTGGCGCAGCTGTCCAGCTACGCGCTGGTGGCTTTCGTGTCGCCCAACGCCATCGACGCCGCGTTCGCCCACATCCCGGCCTGGCCGGCCGGCGTGACCGCGGCCGTGGTCGGCGAGGGCAGCCGCGCCGCGCTGGCCGCGCACGGCGTGACCGAGGCCAACGCCCACATCGCCAGCCCGGCCAACCCGGCCCACGCCGACACCGAACACCTGCTGCAGGCGCTGGACCTGAACGCGCTGCGCGGCGCCCGCGTGCTGATTGTGCGCGGCGAGAGCGGGCGCGAGCTGATGGGCGACGCCTTCCGCGCCGCCGGCGCCGACGTCACCGTGGTGGCAGCCTACCGCCGCAGCACGCCGGCGCTCACGCCGGCGCTGGGCGCCACGCTGGCGCGCCTGCTGGCGCGCCCGGCCGACTGGGTCATCACCAGTTCGGAGGCGCTGCGCGGTTTGCTGCAGCTGGCAGGGCAGCTGCCGGACGGCGCCGAGGCTGTTGTAAAGTTGCAACAACAGCATTTAATTGTCCCCCACGCCCGGATTGCCCAAACGGCAAACGGGCTGGGCTTCCACCGCATCACGCAGACAGGATCAGGCGACGAACGCCTGCTGGCCGCGTTACAATCACGTCCATGAACGATTTGCCTACGAAACCAGACCCCGCCGACCCCGCAGCGCAGCCCGGCCGCGCAGCGGAGCAGCCGGCCCTGCTGACTGCCAGCCCGGCCGCCGGCGCCGCTTCCCCATCCCCAGCTGCCGGCGCGCCCAGCGTGACCGGCAGCCTGCAACGCCCGCTGACCATCGCCGTCATCGTGCTGGGCATCCTGCTGGCCGCGCAAACCTGGTCGTCGCACAACCAGATGCGCAACCTGCGCGAGGAAATGGCGCGCCGCCTGCAGAAGGGCGACCAGGTCAACACCGAAACGGGCACGCTGGCGCGCGCGGTGCAGGAAACGGCCAAGGAACTGCAGATCAAGGTCGGCCTGCTGGAGAGCCGCCAGACCGAGGCCCAGAGCCAGCAACTGGCGCTCGAGCAGCTGTACCAGGACCTGTCCAAGAACCGCGACGAATGGGCGCTGGCCGAGATCGAGCAAGTGCTGTCGACCGCCAGCCAGCAGCTGCAGCTGGCCGGCAACGTGCCGGGCGCGCTGATCGCGCTGCAAAACGCCGACCGCAGCCTGTCGCGCTCGGACAAGCCGCAATTCATCACCATCCGCCGCGCCATCGCCAAGGATCTCGACAAGCTGAAGGCCTTGCCGAGCGTGGACTCGGTCGGCCTGGCGCTGCGCCTGGACAACGTGATGGCACAGGTGGACACGCTGCCGATGCTGGCCGATGAAAAACCGACCCTGCCGGCCGCGCCGGACAAGAAAAGCCGCGCCGCCGCCAAGCCGGCCGCCGCCAAGGGCGGCAAGGCTGCCGCCAGCGCGCCGGTGGAAGAGGGCAGCCCGTGGCTGCACCAGGCCCAGGACGTGTGGAACAGCTGGAGCAGCGAAATGTGGACCGACGTGCGCCAGCTGATCCGCGTGCGCAGCGTGGACACGCCGGACGCGCTGATGCTCTCGCCGAGCCAGGCTTACTTCCTGCGCGAGAACCTGAAGCTGCGCCTGCTGAACGCCCGCATGGCGCTGTTGTCGCGCAACGAGACGGCCTTCCGCAGCGACCTCATCGCCGCCCAGGAAGCGCTCAACAAGTACTTCGACACCCGCGCCAAGACCACCCAGACCGTGCAGGCATTGCTGCGCCAGGTGCAAGGCAGCAACCTGGCGATCGAAATGCCGACGCTGGCCGACAGCCTGAACGCTGTGCGCAACTACAAAGCGAAGCCTTAAGCCATGCGTTTCTTCCTCTGGTTACTCGCACTGATGGCGCTGGCCATCGGCGTTGCCGTGACGGCGCGCTTCAATCCGGGCAATGTGGTGCTGTTCTATCCGCCGCACCGCATCGACCTGTCCCTGAACCTGTTCGTGGTGCTGATGCTGGCGCTGTTCGCGCTGCTGTACCTGGTGATCGGCGCGCTGCGCAGCACCATGCAGATGCCGCACCGCGTGGCGGCCTACCGCCAGCGCAAGCGTGAACGCGACGGCAACAAGGGCCTGCGCGACGCGCTCAAGGCGCTGTTCGAAGGGCGCTTCGGCCACGCCGAAAAGGCGGCGTTGCGCGCTTCCGAACTGCCTGAGAACGCCGGCGTGGCCGCGCTGATCGGCGCCCGCGCCGCGCACCGCATGCGCCAGAACCACCGCCGCGACAACTGGCTGGCCCAGACCGCCGGCGACAACGCGCTGAAAACCGCGCGCCTGATGACCATGACCGAACTGCTGGTGGACGACCACCAGCCGGAAGCGGCGCTGGAAGCGGTGCGCGAGCTGAACGCCAGCGGCACGCGCCACATCCACGCTTTGCAATGGTCGCTCAAGGCCCAGCAGCAGGCCAAGAACTGGCCGGAAGTGCTGCGCCTGGTACGTTCGCTGGACAAGCACAAGGCACTGCACCCGGCGCTGTCGGCGCGCCTGCGTGAACTGGCCTACGACGACCTGCTGTCGGACAAATCGCACGACGCCGAATCGGTGCAGCGGGTCTGGTCCACCATTCCGACCGCGGACCGCCTGAAGCCCTACGTGGCCTGCCGCGCCGCCGCCGCCATGAACGCGCGCGGCCTGCACGACGCGGCGCGCGTGGTGGCCGAGGAAGCGCTGGCCGCCAACTGGGACGAGCGCGTGGTGCGCGCCTACCGCGAAGCGGCGGCCCCGGCCGGTACGCCGGCGCTGCTGGCCCAGATCGAGCACTGCGAGCGCTGGATGCAGGAGCGCCCCACCGACGCCGAGCTGGCGCTGACCCTGGGTTCGCTGTGCCTGAAGCAGAAACTGTGGGGCAAGGCCCAGCGTTACCTGGAGCAGGCCCTGTCGGACGCGGAAGACTCGCGCATGGTGCGCGAATCGCACCTGAAGCTGGCGCAGTTGCACGAGGCGCTGCAGCAGCCCGAGGAAGCGGCCAGCCATTACCGCCAGTGCGCGCTGGCCACCATCCTGTAACAGTGGCGCCAACCAGGCCAAGCCCGTCTCCGCGACGGGCTTTTTTCTGCGCCGGGTCCTGCTGCGGCGCACAAGTGCTGTCCACTTCGCTATAATTACGCGGTTAGACTTTCCAAAAGCAATCCCCCAGCATAGCAAACGAGGAAAATATGAGCCTGAATAAAGTATCGTCCGGCCGCGACGTGCCG
Organism: Massilia sp. NBRC 108631; assembly: GCF_059704565.1. Taxonomy (NCBI): domain Bacteria; kingdom Pseudomonadati; phylum Pseudomonadota; class Betaproteobacteria; order Burkholderiales; family Oxalobacteraceae; genus Massilia; species Massilia sp. NBRC 108631. The sequence continues at coordinate 3,302 of NZ_BAAKJE010000260.1, read as the reverse complement.
AACGACTTCAACGTGATTATCGAAATCCCTATGAACGCCGATCCGATCAAGTACGAAGTGGACAAGGAATCGGGCGCCATCTTCGTGGACCGCTTCATGGGCACGGCGATGCACTACCCGTGCAACTACGGCTACGTGCCGAACACCCTGTCCGACGACGGCGACCCGTGCGACGTGCTGGTCATCACCCCGTTCCCGCTGATCCCGGGCGTGGTGGTGCGTTGCCGCGCCATCGGCGTGCTGAAAATGAGCGATGAAGCCGGTGAAGACGCCAAAGTGCTGGCCGTGCCGGTCGACAAGGTGCTGCCTATCTACAAGCACTGGCAGAAGCCGGAAGACCTGCAAGACCTGCGCCTGCAGCAGATCCAGCACTTTTTCGAGCATTACAAAGACCTGGAGCCAGGCAAGTGGGTCAAGGTGCAGGGCTGGTACGGTCCGGAAGAGGCCAAGCAGGAGATCCTGAACGGCGTGGCCAACTACAAGAAGGAAAACCCGGAAGGCTGATTGCCGCTCCGCAGCTAAAAACATGCAAAGAAGCACCCGTGCCGCGAGGCCGGGTGCTTTTTTTTTTATTCTTCGGCGCCGGCGCGGAATTTTCCGCGCTCGCGGTGGTCTACCTGTGTGCGAGCAACCATGCAAAGGAGGGAAATACCATGACCATGTCACGCATTGAAAAGCGCGGCTGGCAGGCCTACTTCGACGGCGTGGCCCGGCAGCTGGAGGGCATGAGCGCTGAAATCGACGTGGAAGCGATGGCCATCGGGAGCCAGGTGGAGGCGGAGTGGGTGCCGCTGCTGGGCATCAGCTACGATCCCAAGAGCGACGCGCTGTCGATTGCCGTTGAAGGCCTGGGCCACCTGATCCGCAGGCCGCAGACCCTGTTTGTCGATGTCGAACTGGGCCGGCTGGCCAGCATGGAGGTGATCGACAGCGACAATGTGCGCCATATCGTCAAGCTGCGCGAGCCCTTGCCGCTGCCGGCGCCGTGAGCGCGGCGCCGCTTAGAAGTATTTGAGCCAGGCAATACCGCTGGTGCGCTTGCACCAGCCGAACCAGCGCGTGGGCAGGTAGAGCAAGGCCGCCAGCAGCGTGCTGGCGAGCCACAGCTGCCATACGGCGCTGAACTCATAGCGGCCGCCGCCCGCCCCCTGCATGGCCGCCGCCCCCCGCTGCAGGGCCAGCAGCGCATACAGGTGCAGCAAGTAGTAGAACAGCGGGGCGCCGCCGACCACGGCGAGCATGGCGCAGGCGCGGCGCCACGCCGCATGCCGCACAGGCCGTTCCAGCAGTGCCAGGACCAGCAAGCCGGCGCCCAGCGTCAACAGCAGGAAATCGAGCGAAGGCGGGTACTTGGTGAAATTCAGGAAGGACATGGCGCTGTGCAGTGTGTCCGCGCCGGGTGCCCACGGCAGTGCCTCCCCATACATGTTGACGCTGCGCAGTACCAGCATCGCTGCCAGCGCCGCCGCGCCGCCGCCCAGCAGGAAGCGCGTGCGCCGCTGCGGCGCCGTGGCGCGGCTGTACAGCGGTCCGGCCGCGTAGCCCAGCAGGATCACGCCTATCCATGCCAGCAGCGGGTAGCTGACGCGCACCCTGACCGGCCCTTCGTTGACCAGGTAGCCGCGCTGTTCCAGCACGGTCCACAGCATGGCGCCCGCGCCGCCCGGCTCGAAGCCGGCGCCGAAGCACGCCGCCAGCTGCGCCAGCGTGGGCAGCGCGTTGTGGCCCGCCACGATCAGCGCGCCCAGCGCCGCCAGCCAGGGCAGCGGCAGGCGGTGCAGGAAGGCCAGCGCTATCATGGACAAGCCGATGGCCCAGATCACCTGCAGGTAGAGCACCGGACCCGGCCACTGGCCGGACCAGGCGAAATTGACCACCACCAGTTCCAGGAACAGCAGCAATGCGCCGCGCTTGAGCAGGAAGCCGGTGGCGCTGCGCTGGCCGCCAGGCGGATGCGCGTACAGCCAGGCCGCCAGGCCGGTGAGGAATACGAACAGCGGCGCGCAGAAATGGGCCGCCAGGCGCGTGAAAAACAGCGCGGGCGGGGTGGCGGCAAGGTCCATTGGATCGCCCACCTGGTGCTGCAGATAAAAGGTTTCGCGGACATGGTCCACCGTCATCAGCAGCATGACGATGCCGCGCAGGATGTCGATTGTGGCGACGCGGCCGCCGGTTATTGCCTGGTTCATTTCAGTTCAGCTTTAAAAACGGTAGGACAGCGTAGCGGTAATGGTGCGTTCGGCGCCGGGCGCCACCCACAGCTGGCTGTAGGCGCTGGCGTAGTAGGCGCGGTCGAACAGATTGTCCAGGTTGAGCGCCAGGCGCAGCCTGGGCGTGGGCGCGTAGGCTGCCAGCAGGCGCGCCGTGGCGTAGGCAGGCAGCCGGAAGCTGCCCGATACCGCCACGTCACCGAGCCGCTCGCCCACGTAGTTCAGGCCTGCGCCCACGGTGACGGCGTCCCCGCCGCCAGCGCGGAAGGTCCGCGTCAGCAGCAGGTTGCCGCTGTGGCGCGCCACATTGGGCAGGCTGCTGCCGGTGCGGATGCTGGTGTCGCCCTGGGTCACGCTGGCGTCGGTGTAGGCATAGGCGCCGGACAGCCGCAGGCCGGCCGCCAGTTCTCCCGACACATCCAGTTCCACGCCCTTGCTCGCCACTTCGCCGGCCGGGAGGGCGAAGTCCGTGTTGAGCGGGTTGGTGGTCAGCACATTCTTTTTGTCGATGCGGTATAACGCCAGGGTGGCGCTGAGGCGGCCGTCCCGCGCATCGGTTTTCGCGCCAAGTTCGAAGGAGCGGCTTTCCTCGGCAGGGAAGGCCTGGTTGGCGATGCTGATGCCGCTGTTGGGCCGGAACCCCTTGGCCGCGCTGGCGTACAGCGAAAGCGCCGCCGCCGGCTGGTACACCAGTCCCACGCGCGGGCTGGTGGCACTCAAGGCCTGCCCATTGCTGGCCGCCGTGCGGCGGTTGATCACTCGCTGGCGGTAGCTGTCGCGCCGCACGCCCAGCAGCGCCTTCCACTGCGCGCCCAGCCAGAGCTGGTCCTGCAGGTAGACAGCGTGCGCGCGCTGGTGCTCCACGGTGTCGATGGACAGCGTGAGCGGGTCGGCCACGCCGCCGTACACCGGCGCGTAGATGTCGATGGCATAGGGATGGGCGGCGGTCGGATTGCGGCGCAGCTGCAGGCGTTCGTCGTCGAAGCGGTAGCCGTCCACGCCGAACAGCAGGTTGTGGACCACCGCGCCGGTGCCGACGCGGCCCAGCAGTTCGGCGCGCGCCGAACCGTCGGTGGCCGAGAACTCGCGGTA
>NZ_BAAKJE010000259.1:0-230 GCF_059704565.1 Massilia sp. NBRC 108631 | reverse complement strand
ATCGGCTGTTTTTAAAGAGAACGTTTTCTGGGGCTGTAGCTCAGCTGGTTAGAGCACCGTGTTGATAACGCGGGGGTCGTTGGTTCGAGTCCAACCAGCCCTACCAGTTTTACCCAGGGGGATTAGCTCAGCTGGGAGAGCACCTGCTTTGCAAGCAGGGGGTCGTCGGTTCGATCCCGTCATCCTCCACCACTGCATTTACTCAAGACTACGGGTTTTCGGTAAGTGTA
>NZ_BAAKJE010000258.1:0-338 GCF_059704565.1 Massilia sp. NBRC 108631 | reverse complement strand
GTGACTGGGGTGAAGTCGTAACAAGGTAGCCGTATCGGAAGGTGCGGCTGGATCACCTCCTTTCTAGAGTATGGCGCCACGCCAAACGCTCACACTTATCGGCTGTTGAAGATTAAGGAACAGTAATGGGGCTGTAGCTCAGCTGGTTAGAGCACCGTGTTGATAACGCGGGGGTCGTTGGTTCGAGTCCAACCAGCCCTACCAGTCTCATTGGTAATGCCATTGGGGGATTAGCTCAGCTGGGAGAGCACCTGCTTTGCAAGCAGGGGGTCGTCGGTTCGATCCCGTCATCCTCCACCACTGCATTTACTCAAGACTACGGGTTTTCGGTAAGTGTA
>NZ_BAAKJE010000257.1:0-23399 GCF_059704565.1 Massilia sp. NBRC 108631 | reverse complement strand
CGGTGTAGGCGAAGTCGAAGAAGCCCTTGAAGCCGGTGTTGCCCAGCTTCAGGCTGCCCGAACTGAAGACCGAGTCGCGCTGCGATTCCGGGTTGATCTCGATGGTGGACGGCGAGTCGTAGAAGCAGTTGCCGTCGCCGTAGAAGTCCAGGTTGCTGGCCGCGCATTTGCCGCCGTGCGACAGCGCGTACGGGTTCAGGTTGACGTTCTGCTCCACCGGCTTGCCGGTTTTCGGGTCGATGGTGTCGTAGCTGACGGTGGCGTTGGCCGGCAGCGAACGGGAGGAACCGTTGATGAACTGCAGCGCCTGGCCGGTTTTCGGATCGGTGAAGTTGACGATGCCGGTGCGCGCGAAGTCGCGCTGCGACGCTTTGAGCTGCTTTTGCTGGTCGTGGCTGGCCGAGACGAACACGCTGTAGCCGTCGTCCTCGTAGTCGCCGAAGCCCTTGCTGACGCTGATGGAATTGCTCTGGCCGCCGGATTTCTGAGGGCTGTTGAGCTTGGCGTTCACTTCCCATGGGGAAGCGCCTTTCTTCAGGATGAAGTTGACCACGCCGGCGATGGCGTCGGCGCCGTACAGGGCCGAGGCGCCGTCGGTCAGCACTTCCACGCGCTCGATGGCCGACAGCGGAATCGAGTTCAGGTCGATGGTGGTGCCGGAGTTGGCCGGCGCCACGCGGCGCCCGTTCAGCAGCACCAGCGTGTAGGCCGCGCCGATATCGTGGATGGAGGCGGTGGTGACGCCGCCGCCGCCGCCGCCGACCGAGTCGCCGGCCACGGAGAAGCCCTGCATGGCGGGCAGCTGCTGGATGAAGTCGGTAACCGTGCTGACGCCGGTCTTCTTGATGTCCTTCTGGCTGAAGCTCTGTACCGGCAGCGACGCTTCGGAAGCGATGCGCTTGATGCTGGAGCCGGTGATTTCCACGCGCTGCATGGTCTCGGTTGCCGCTTCCTGGGCTGCAGCGGCGTGCATGCCCAGTGCCAGGCCACCCGCGAACATCGCGCGCAGGGAGCGGGACAGTACTGTTTCTTTGATCATTACTTTGAAGCTTTCTTTTGATGCGATGGGAGGAATCAACTTGCTGCTTAACTTGCCGTTTTTGCAGGTCCCTGTAATTCTCACGAAAAATCACAGGGGCGTTATGAGACCACTGATTGCGCAATCTTGTCAATTTTTGTTCGGGTTTTTTGCGGAAACAGGAGTATTTCTGCTAACTAGATACTGTTTTAACAAAACTATCTGTATAGACTTATCAAAAGAAAAAAGCAGGGCGGCGCTTGCGCAGCGCCTGCGGAGGCCGACGTATCAAAAGAAAAAAGGGCGGTGCTTGCGCACCGCCCTTCAGGCGTTCCGGCTAAAAGCTAAGCGATTAGAAGAACTTGTAGTTCACGCCCACTTTGACGTAGCGGCCGATGGCGCCGGTGGCGTCCATCGGGTTGTAGCTCAGGCCGCCATAGGTCAGCGGATCCAGCGGCGCAATCTTGTCCAGCACGTTGTTCATCGACGCGAACAAGGTCAGCTGCTTGCTGAAGTTGTAGCGGGTCGACAGGTCCAGGGTGGTGAACGAAGCGATTTCGCAGTTGGTGGTGCCTGGCTGGCCGTTGGCCAGGTTGGAGGCGCAGGTGTTGCCTTCGAACAGGATGTTCTTCATCTTGGCGCGATAGTTCACGATGCCGTTGAAGTTCCAGTCGCCGATGTCCCAGGTGCCGGTCAGGTTGATCTTGTCCTTAGGCGTACCGGCGCAGTTCGAGGTGTCGCAGTTGCCATGGGTACCGGCGAACTGGTACACCGTGGTGGCGGACTCGTGGCGCTTCCAGGATGCCACGTGGGTCCAGGTCAGGCCGACTTGCGCCTTGCCCCAGGAACCCAGGCGCAGGCGCTGCTTGATGTCCAGGTCCACGCCGCTGATTTCGGTGAAGCTCGAATTGCGGTACGGGGCTTGGGTCAGCACCAGGGTGCCCGAGTTCGGGATCACCACGCCATTCTGGACCAGGTTGTTGTCGTTGCGGATAGCGGTCGGCAGGGCGGCAGCTTCGTTGTACGGCAGCGGATTGATCTCGTCGGAGCGCTTGATCTTCCAGCCATCCACGGTGATGGCGGTATCGGCCAGCACGTCCCACACCAGGCCCACGGTCATGCCCTTGGAGGTTTCAGGACGCAGGTTGGCGTCGCCCACCTTCACGGCTGCCACAGGAATGGCGCAGTCGGTCGACGTGGCGCCGCCTGCGGCTGGTTTGCCGCCAGGGCAGCGGATTGGATCGGACACGGTCGAGGTGCCGGTCGATTGCGACGAGGAGCTGCCTTCGGCAGGACCCGGGGCGCGGAAGCCTTCGGTGTAGGTGCCGCGCAGCGCGAAGCTCTTCAGCGGGGTCCACTTGATGCCGGCTTTCGGCGTGGTCGAGTTGAAGTTGTCGTATTTGTCGTAACGCACGGCGGCGCTCAGTTCGACGTTCTTGATCACCGGGGCCAGGATCTCGGCGTAGATAGCCGATACCTTGGTGTCGCCGAAGGCGGCCACGTAGCTCGAGTTGATGGAACCGTCTTCCGAACCCTTCAGCGAAGGATTGGACAGTTTTTCCTGGCGGTGCTCGGCGCCGATCGCCAGGCCCATGTTGCCGCCCGGCAGAGCCCACAGCTCACGCGAAGCCTTGAAGTCGATCACGTCCAGCTTGGTGGTCGAATCGGAGGTGGCGTTGGTCACCATGGCTGCGTACAGCGAAGCCGGGTTCTTGTTGGCCTGCGCGCCGATGTAGTACGGGAAGAAGGGCGACTTCGGATCGCCCAGTGCGGCCGCCACCACCTTCATGTTCAGCATGTTGCTGTAGTCGAGGTGCAGCTTGGACTCGGAATGGGTGTAGCCGGTGTCGTACTCCCAGCCCATGGCCGAGCCCTTCACGCCCACCACGAAGCGGGTGAATTCGTTGTTGGCCGAGCGGGTGCTTGGGCCGACGTCGAAGGCGCTGTAGCGGATGCGGACCGGTGCGCCGTACGGGTTCTGAGGATGGCTGGCGGCCATGATGTTCAGGTTGCCGTAGTTGATGAAGCCCAGCGGGTTGGTGGCGTTCGGCGGGAAGGCCACGGTCGGGGTCACCGACGGCGGGATCATCGTGAACGCGGTGTCGCGCTTGGAGTAGCCGGCTTCGACATAGGCTTGCATGTCGTCGTTGACTTGCCAGGTGCCGCGGCCGTACAGGTTGACCGATTCAATCTCCGGCTGCATGTCGCGGAACTGGTCGTTGTGCCACAGGCAGCCGCCGTTGGCGCCGGTCTGGTCGACCGTCTTGCTCAGGCTGGAGCAGCCTGGCAGGCTGGTGTAGGCGGTGGTGACCGGATTGCGGATCAGGCCGGTTGGGCTTGGCTGGGCGCTGTTTACGCCGGCGATGTAGCCGCTGGCGAACTGGGTGCCGACCGGGAAGCCGTATGGACGCAGGTCGCCGTGGCCGATGTGGCCGCGGTCGGCGCGGTCGCTGTTTTTCAGGCGGTCGGACTGGTTGTATTCGGCGTTCAGGACGATGTTGTACTTGTCGTTGTCCAGGTTGCCCTTGCCGAACGAGACCGAAGCCTTGTTTTGCTTGGCGTCGCTGTAGCGCGACGTGCCGACGTCGCCCTTCACTTGCAGGCCCTCGAAGTCCTTGCGCAGGATGATGTTGACCACGCCGGCGATAGCGTCGGCGCCGTAGGTCGACGAAGCGCCGTCCTTCAGGATCTCGATGCGCTCGACGATCTGCATCGGCACGGTGGACAGGTCGGTGAAGCTCTTCTGGCCGTCATCGGCGCGGGCGAACGGCGCCATGCGGCGGCCGTTCAGCAGCACCAGGGTGGAGGTCGCGCCCAGGCCGCGCAGCGAGATGGCGGTGGAACCAGCGGCGAAGCCGTTGCCGAAACCGGTCGGCAGCGAACCGGCGCCGTCCACGGTCAGCGTCTGCAGGTATTCGGCCACGGTGGCCTTGCCCGACTTGAGCAGCTCTTCGCGGCCGATCAGCTGGATCGGCGAGGCGGTTTCGGCGGTGGCGCGCTTGATGCTCGAACCGGTAATCTCAACACGCTGGACATTCGCGCCGGCATCTTGTGCCATCGCCGGTGCTGCCAGCAGACCTGCTGCAACCACGCTGCCCGAGAATATCAGGCGCACGGAACGTGCCATAACTGTTTCCATCATCATGCTAAAAACCTCCAACTAGTGTATTGATAAACGAAGCGACTGCACTGACTTTTTGTTACCCGCGTATTCGGCAAAGTCGGCCCGTTCCCAGTTGAGCAAACGTCTAGGCATTTGCTCAAGTCTTCGATGGAACCACCGCGCGGCGCGCACTGTCAAGGCGGACACGGCAGCGGCGGCATAACCAAAAGTTGTTTTCCGGCCTACAAAGCCAGCGATCTTGACGCTAAATTGCGGCAAATTCAGCCTACGCGGTGCAACGGGGCGAAATCGAAGTGTGAAAATGGCGCGGCGGCAACTTCACGCTTCGGTGGGGTTTTGTTAGTTTTTGGCCACAGCAAGCGTAAAAAAGGGCGGTGATTGCTCACCGCCCTTTTTGGGGATACGACCTTCAGATTGTTACATTAGTTGAAGGTGTAGGTCGCGCCGACTTTGAAGTAGCGGCCGATGGCGCCGGAGGCGTCCATTGGGTTGAAGCTCATGCCGCCGTAGGTCAGCGGGTCCAGCGGAGCGATCTTGTCGAACACGTTGGCCACCGACGCGGTCAGCTGCAGGTTCTTGCTGAAGTTGTAGCGGGTCGACAGGTCCATGGTGGTGAACGAAGCCAGCTTGCAGCCGTTGGGCGCGGCGCTGCCGTCAGCAAACTTGGAGGCGCAGATGTCGCCTTCGTATTTGATGTTCTTCATGCTGTCGCGGTAGTTCACGTTGGACGCGAAGTTCCAGGCGCCGATGTCCCACGAAGCGGACAGGGTAGCCTTGTTCTTCGGCGTGCCGGCGCAGTTCGAGGTGTCGCAGTTGCCGTGGGTGCCAGCGAACTGGTACTGCACGGTGTCGGACTCGGCGCGCAGCCAGGACGAGATGTGGGTCAGGTTCAGGCCGATGACGGCCTTGCCCCAGGCGCCCAGGCGCAGGCGCTGCTTGACATCCAGGTCCACGCCGGTCACTTCGGTGTAGCTCGAGTTGCGGTAGGCGCCCGACACCACCAGCAGCGAGCCGGAGTTCGGAATCACCTGGCCGGCGGCGTTCTTCAGGTTGTTGTCGTTACGCACGGCGGTTGGCGATTGCGCCGCTTCGGCGTAGGACACCGGGTTGATCTCGTTGGAACGCTTGATCTTGAACGCGTCGATGGCGATGCTGTTGCCTTCGAACGGATCCCATACCATGCCCAGGGTGTAGCCCTTGGATTCTTCAGGCTGCAGCTTAGGGTTGCCGACCTTGATCGAGCTGACGGTGATCGAGCAGTCGGTCAGGGAAGCGCCGGCCGCTGGCGTGCCGCCCGGGCAACGGATCGGGTCGCGCACCGGAGCGCTGCCGACTGCCTGGCTCAGCACGTTGGACTCGGCCGCGCTAGGAGCGCGGAAGCCTTCGGTGTAGGTGCCGCGTACCGCGAAGTTCTTGGCCGGGGTCCATTTCGCGCCCACTTTCGGGGTGGTCGAGTTGAACTGGTCGTAGTGGTCGTAACGCAGGGCAGCGGTCAGTTCCACGGTTTTCAGCACCGGCGCCAGCACTTCGGCGTAGACGGCCGACACGTTGTTCTTGCCGAACGCGGCGGTGTAGCTGGAGTTGATGGAGCCGTCGGCGGTGCCCGACAGGGACGGGTTGCTCAGCGTTTCGCGGCGGTGTTCGCCGCCGATGGCCAGGCCCATGTTGCCGCCTGGCAGAGCCCACAGTTCACGGCTGGCCTTGAAGTCGGCGATCATCAGCTTGGTGCTGGAATCGGAGGTGGCGTTGGTCACCAGGGCAGCGTACAGCGAAGCCGGGTTCTTGCCGGCTTGCGCGCCGATGTAGTACGGGAACAGCGGCGACTTCGGATCGCCCAGCGCCGACTGCAGTGCCTTCATGTTGAACAGGTTGCTCCAGTCCAGGTTCAGCTTGGACTGCGAGAAGGTGAAGCCGGTCTCGTAGTCCCAGCCCTTGACGGTGCCTTTCAGGCCAGCCACGAAGCGGGTGAACTCGTTGGTGTTCTTGCGGGTGCTTGGGCCCACGTCGAAGGCCGAGTAGCGCACGCGCACCGGTACGCCGTACGGGTTCTGCGGGTGGTTGGCAGCCATCAGGATGGTGTTGCCGTAGTTGATCAGCTGGTTGGGACCGCCGTTCGCGCCCGGAAACACCACGGTCGACGAGGTGGCCGACGGGGTCAGCGTGAAGGCCGTGTCGCGCTCCGAGTAGCCCGCTTCGAAGAAGGCCTGGTGGTCGGCGTTGATCTGGAAGGTGCCGCGCGAGTACAGATTGATCGATTCGATCTCCGGGTTCATCGAGCGGAACTTGTCCTGGTGCCACAGGCAGCCGCCGTTCGGGTCTTGCGGCGCCGAGGTCGAGAACTGGCTGCAGCCCGGCAGCGAGACGTACTGGCCCGTTTTCGGGTTCAGCAGGGCGCCGGTAGGCGATGGCGAGGCCGCGCCGTTGCTGATGTAGCCGCCGGCGTACTGGGTGCCGATGCCGTAGCCCCATGGGCGGATGTCGCCGTGGCCGATCCAGGCGCGGTTGCCGCGGTCGGAAGCCTGCAGGCCGTCGGTCTTGCTGTATTCGGCGTTGAAGACGATGTTGTACTTGTCGTCGTCCAGGTTGCCCTTGCCGGCGGTCACGGAGACCTTGTTCTGCTTGGCGTCGGAGTAGCGCGATGCGCCGGTGTCGCCCTTGATCTGCAGGCCTTCGAAGTCCTTTTTCAGGATGATGTTGACCACGCCGGCGATGGCGTCGGCGCCGTACAGCGAGGACGCGCCGTCTTTCAGCACTTCGATGCGCTCGACGATCTGCATCGGGATGGTGGACAGGTCGGTGAAGCTCTTCTGGCCGTCGTCGGCACGGGCGAACGGCGCCATGCGGCGGCCGTTCAGCAGTACCAGGGTGGAGGTCGCGCCCAGGCCGCGCAGCGAGATGCCGGTGGCGCCAGCGGCGAAGCCGGAACCGAAGCCGGTCGGCAGCGAACCTGCGCCGTCTGCGGACAGGGTCTGCAGGTATTCGGCGACAGTGGCCTTGCCGGACTTCATCATGTCGTCGCTGGTCAGGACCTGGATCGGCGACGCGGTTTCCGCGGTCGCGCGTTTGATGCTCGAGCCCGTGATTTCCACGCGCTGGATGTTAGCGTCTTGTGCAAAAGCCTGTTGGGCCATCAAGCCCGCCGCCACCACGCTGCCCGAGAAGATCAGGCGCACCGAGCGGGATAAAACCGTTTCCATCATCATTACAAACAACTCCCAAGAAAAGTATCGTCTGGCGGCATCCAAAGGCGTAGCCAAGCCGGGCCGCTTTCGGCACAGCTTGCTAACTGGATTAGTTGCACACCAACAATTCTCTCCAAAAATCACATATTGTTTTCGGAGAGGGATCGCATCAGAACACTGGGGGCTAAGAATTGTCAATGAAAAGCGCGTCCTGTGATGCGAGAAAACAACAATCGTTTTGTTTGCTGATATGTAAGATGTTGCGCTGCGTTCTACTGTTGAAAATGTACGATAACGCCGTTTTTCAATCATGAAATATTGCAATGCAGCATAACTTTTTCTTGCGCGCCGGGCCGGGGTAAGGATGATGGTGGGGGAGCGGGTGCTCCTATAACTCTGAGGAATACCTGATTAATGCTTGCCTATATTCTGCGCCGCCTGTGGCAGATGCTGCCCACCATGCTGGGCGTGGTACTGCTGGTGTTTATCCTGTTCAACTGGGTGGGCGGCGATCCGGCCTATATCCTGGCGGGCAAGATGTCCAGCGCCGAGAGCATCGCCAATATCCGCCGCCAGCTGGGCGTGGACCAGCCTTACTACGTCCAGCTCGGCATCTTCCTGAAGCAGATCGTCACCTTCGACTTCGGCCAGAGCTGGGCCACCGGCGAAGCCGTGTCCAGCATCATCACCACGCGGTTGGGGCCGTCGCTGACGGTGCTGGTGCCGCTGACCATCCTGGAAACGCTGATCGGCATCGCGCTGGCGCTGGTGGTCGCCTTCGTGCGCGGCTCGCTGCTGGACCGCGCGGTGATGATCGCCTGCACCGTCGGCATGTCGATCTCCATCCTGGTCTACATCATCGTGTTCCAGTACGGCTTGGCCTACCGCTTGGGCCTGTTCCCGGTGCAGGGCTGGGGCGATAGTTTCTGGGACAACCTGCTGCGCTACGCCACGCTGCCCATCCTGATCGGGCTGGCGGTGACCATCGCGCCCACGCTGCGGCTGTACCGCACCTTCGTGCTGGACGAGGTCAACCAGGACTATGTGCGCACGGCGCGCGCCAAGGGTTTGGGCGAGGGACGCGTGATGTGGGTGCATGTGCTGCGCAACGCCGCCATTCCCATCATCACCCATGTCATGGCCAACCTGCCGGCGTTGCTGATCGGCGCGTTTCTGCTGGAGCGCTTCTTCGGCATTCCGGGCATCGGGCGCGAAGTGATCCTGGCGGTGGAGCGCAGCGATTTCCCCGTCATCAAAGCCATTACCGTGTACGTGGCCGCCGCCACCATGGTGTTCAACCTGCTGACCGACCTGCTGTACCAGGCAGTCGATCCGCGCGTGCAATTGAGGTAGGCAAGTGAGCAAAGAAGTGCAGATGCAGAATCCCCACGCCGCGCCCGGATTATGGACGCTCGCCTGGCGCCGCTTGCGCGCCGACCGCGTGGCCATGGTTGCCCTTGCCGTGGTCGGCGCCTTCATGCTGCTGCTGGCCTTGTCGGCCAGCGGGCTGGTCGTCTCCGACTGGGAGGAGGAGGTGGGAATCAATTACGCGCCGCCGTCCTTCCTGGCAGGCCCATCGTCCCGCGCTGCGGACCCCGCCGGCGCCGCAGGACGGGCGAGTGCGGAGCACGTGACCCAAGCGCCGCCGCAAAACGAATTCGACCCCCTCGCCGACGATCTGCGTGCCCTGCGCGCCGGACTGCCCGCCGCCGCCCTGGCGCCCCCCGAGCGCCAGCCCTCGCTGCCCTTCGGCGCCGACAAATGGGGGCACGACGTCATCAAGAAAACCATCAAGGGCGGCGAAACCTCCATCGTGGTCGGCCTGGTGGCGGCGCTGGTGGCAGTGGCGCTGGGCACGCTGTTCGGCGCCGTGTCCGGCTTTTATGGCGGCCTGGTGGACGACTTCTTCAACTGGTTCTACAGCATCTTCACCTCCATCCCGTCGATCCTGATGATACTCACCGTGGCCGCCGTGCTGCAGCAGAAGGGCGTGATGACCATCGTGCTGATCCTCGGCCTGACCGGCTGGACCGGCCCCTACCGCCTGATCCGCGCCGAATACATCAAGCACAAGGCGCGCGAGTACGTGATGGCGGCCGACGCCATTGGCGCCTCCAGCTGGCGCAAGATGTTCTCGCACATCTTCCCCAACGTCAGCCATGTGGCGCTGGTGCAGGTGTCCATCCTGGTGGTCGGTTTCATCAAAGCCGAAGTCATCCTCAGCTTTCTCGGCTTCGGCGTGCCGGTGGGCGTGGTCAGCTGGGGCTCCATGCTGAACGAGGCGCAGAACGAACTGATACTCGGCAAGTGGTGGCAGCTGGCGGCGGCCGCCTCCGCGATGGCCTTGCTGGTCACCGCCTTCTCCCTGTTCACCGACGCGCTGCGCGACGCCCTCGACCCGAAAGTGAAGTGATGGATAACACCAATTTGCTCGAAGTGCGCGACCTGCGTGTCCGCTTCCGCACCGGCAAGACCAGTACGTTCGAGGCCGTGAAGGGCATCAGCTTCGCCGTGCCGCGCAACAGCACGGTGGCGCTGGTGGGCGAGTCCGGCAGCGGCAAGTCGGTCAGCTCGCTGGCGGTGATGGGGCTGCTGCCGCCGGACACCACGCTGATCGACCCGGCCGGCAGCATCCTGTTCCACGGCCGGGACGTGCTCAAGCTGAGCGTCGCCGAGCGGCGCCGCATGTGCGGCAAGGACATCTCGATGATCTTCCAGGAGCCGATGTCCTCGCTGAACCCGGTGTTTACGGTGGGCTACCAGATCGGCGAAGTGCTGCGCCAGCACATGGGCATGGGCAAGAAGCAGGCGCGGCTGCGCACGCTGGCGCTGCTGGACGAAGTGGGCATTCCCGACCCGGCGCAGAAGATCGACGCCTACCCCAGCCAGATGTCGGGCGGGCAGCAGCAGCGCGTGATGATCGCCATGGCCATCGCCTGCGAACCGGAGCTGCTGATCGCCGACGAGCCCACCACCGCGCTGGACGTCACCATCCAGAAGCAGATCATGGAGCTGATCGCCAGCCTGCAGCGAAAGCGCCAGATGTCGGTGCTGTTCATCACGCACGACCTGGGCCTGGTGGGCGAGATTGCCGGCCAGGTGATCGTGATGCGCCACGGCGAGGTGCGCGAGGCCGGCGCCACGCGCCAGATTTTCGGCGACCCGCAGGACAGCTACACCAAGGCGCTGCTGCACTGCCGCCCGTCGCTCGATACGCGCCCGTGGCGCCTGCCGGTCATCAATGACTACATGGAGGGCAAGGCCGGCGCCGGGGTCGCGCTGAAGCAGCGCGCGCGCGGCACCGCGCCGGACGACGAACACGTGCTGGTGGTGGACAAGCTGAGCAAGAGTTTCTACGTGCGCGAAGGCTTGTTCGGCCAGCGCGAGTTCAAGGCCGTCAAGGACGTGTCGTTCAAGCTGGCGCGCGGCAAGACACTGGGCGTGGTGGGCGAATCCGGTTCCGGCAAGACCACGGTCGGGCTGACCCTGCTGCGCCTGCACCAGGCCACCGGCGGTACCGCCATGTTCGAAGGCAAGGATCTGATCTCCATGCCGGCCAGGGAATACATGGCCTACAAGCGCCGCATCCAGATCATTTTCCAGAATCCATACGCATCGCTGAACCCGCGCTACACGGTGGGGCAGATCCTGCTTGAGCCGATGAAGCTGCACAACATCGGCGCCAGCGAACGCGAGCGTGTGGAAAACGCCTGCCAGCTGCTGGAGAAAGTGGGCCTGCCGGCGCACGCCTTCCATCGCTACCCGCACGAGTTTTCCGGCGGCCAGCGGCAGCGCATCGCCATCGCGCGCTGCCTGACGATGAAGCCGGAAATCCTGGTGTGCGACGAATCGGTGTCGGCGCTGGACGTGTCGGTGCAGGCGCAGGTGCTGAACCTGCTGCAGGACTTGCAGGACGAGTTCGGCCTGTCCTACATCTTCATTTCGCACGACCTGTCGGTGGTCAAATACATTGCCGACCAGGTCATGGTGATGCACCAGGGCGCAGTGGTGGAGCTGGCCGACTCGGACCAGCTGTACCGCAATCCGTCGCATCCCTACACCCGCTCGCTGCTGGCGGCGATCCCGCGCCACGATTTCGGATAAGATAGCGGCATCATGGCGAACTTACTCTCATTGCTGCAGGAATACGGTGTGTTCATCGTGTTCGCGATCGTGCTGATCGAACAGATGGGTTTGCCCATCCCCGCGTTTCCGCTGCTCATCGTCTCCGGCGCGCTGGCCGCGAACGGCGAACTGCACTGGGGCGGGGTGCTGGCCGCCGCGCTGCTGGCCTGCTCGGTGAGCGATTTCTTCTGGTTCCGCGCCGGGCGGCGCTACGGCAAGCGCATCCTGAAGCTGCTGTGCCGCATTTCCCTGTCGCCGGATTACTGCGTCAGCCAGACCGAGGATAATTTCCGCCGCTGGGGACCGAAGTCGCTGCTGGTCGCCAAGTTCATTCCAGGTTTCAACACCATCGCGCCGCCGATGTCGGGCGCCATGGGCACCTCCTATCCGCGCTTCCTCGGCTTCAGCGTGCCTGGCGGGCTGATCTGGTGCGGCACCGGCATCGGCATCGGCGCCTATTTCCACCAGAGCATAGACGACGTGCTGGACATCCTGTCCACCATGGGCGGCACCGCGCTGAGCGTGCTGGGCGCCTTGCTGGTGCTGTTCATCCTGTACAAATATGTCGAGCGCAAGCGCTTCCAGCAGGCCGTGCAGATGGAGCGCATCACGGTCGACGAGCTCAAGCAGCTGCTGCAGGACGGCCACGCCCCGGTAATGGTCGATGCCCGCAGCGCCACGGCGCAGATGCTGGAGCCGGCCGTGCCGGGTGCGCTGCTGGTCAACGGCGATCCGCTGGGCGTGATTGCCGCGTTGCCCAAGGACCGCCACATCATCGTCTACTGCAGTTGCCCGAACGACGTCACCGCCGCCCACGTGGCCAAGCAGATGCATGCGCGCGGCTACAGCTACGCGCGGCCGCTGCATGGCGGGCTGGATGCGTGGAACACGGCATTCGCGCATGAACTGCGCCGCCCGCGCAACGAGGCCGATTCGGCGGTCACCGCGTCCCACGGCTGAACCGGCGGGCTGCGGCCCCTGCGGACGCGCAAAAACCCTGGCTTCGGCCGGGGTTTTTTGCTTTGGCGGGGTAGTCATACTACGGTTGATTTATTGCGAAGCGTTAGTTTTTGTACCAAGTGCGTCTGAAAATGTACCAAAACTACAAAGAGGGCTTGCGCGGGAGTTGAGATTTCCATTAAGCTAAGGCCTCAACTATTTTTTCGCCATCATGACTGTCCAGCCTACATCCCCTCAACATTCCGGCTTCCCCGGCGGCCCGCGTTTATTGGCGGACGTGGGCGGCACCAATGCCCGTTTTGCGCTGGAAGTGGCTGCTGGCAGCGTCGCCCACATCAACGTGCTGGCCTGTGCGGACTATCCGTCCCTGGCCGATGCGCTGCGCGCCTACCTGGCGCTACCCGGTGTGGCTGAGGTGGTGGCGGCGGCTGGCGGCGGCATCCGCCATGGCGCCATCGCCATCGCCAACCCGGTGACCGGCGACTTTGTGCGCATGACCAATCACCATTGGGAATTTTCCATTGAAGCGCTGCGCAGCGGCTGCGGTTTCGACGTGCTGGCGGTAGTGAATGACTTCACGGCCCTGGCCAGCTCGCTGCCCTTCCTGTCGGATGAGCAGAAGCGCCAGGTGGGCGGCGGCGCGGCGCAAGCCGGCGCGCCGCTCGGGCTGATAGGCGCCGGCACCGGCCTGGGCGTGTCCGGGCTGATCCCTGGCAAGGACGGCGGCTGGACCGCGCTGCTGAGCGAGGGTGGCCATGTCAGCTTCTCGCCGGCCAATCCGACCGAAGTCGCCATCCTGCAGTATGCGTGGACCGAGTTCGAGCATGTCTCGGCCGAGCGCCTGATGTCCGGCGTGGGCATCGAACTGATCTACCGCGCGCTGCGCCACCATCGCGGCCTGGCGGCCGAAGCGCTGGCGGTGCCGGAAATCGTGCGCCGCGCGCTGGACGGCGAATGCGCGCTGTGCGACGAGGCGGTGGAAACGTTTTGCTGCATGCTGGGCACCGTGGCCGGCAATCTCGGCGTCACCTTGGGCGCGCAGGGCGGCATCTATATAGGCGGCGGCATCGTGCCGCGCCTGGGCGCGCGCTTCGACCGCTCCGGTTTCCGCGCCCGCTACGAGCAGAAGGGCCGCTTCGGGCAGTACCTGGCGCGCATCCCGACTTTCGTCATCACGGCCGAGTATCCGGCCTTCGTTGGGGTGTCTGCCATTTTGAACGAGCGGCTTGCCTCGGCGTAATTCTTATTCCGCTTGACTGGACAAATTATCCGTTTCGTAGTTTTATCAGGTACAATTGCCGCAGTTGGACCTGACACCTCCATCCCCATCGGTAGTGCCCCTGCCCAGCGCGCATAGGCCCGGGCGCACATCTTTGCATTTATTTGCAAACACAAGATAGCTATGAATACAGTTGAGGCGAAAAAAGTCCTCGAAACCGCTTTGCTATGCGCGCATGAGCCTCTGTCGATTCACAGCTTGAAAAAGCTGTTTGTTGAACTGGACGATCAGGGCCGGCCGCGCAATGACGGCCTGGGCACCGAGACGATCAAAGAAATACTGGAACAACTGAGGCTGGACTGGGACGGCCGTGGCATCGAGGTCGTGAGCCTGGCCAGCGGCTGGCGTTTTCAGAGCCGGCCCGAGATGAAGCACTATCTCGACCGCCTGAGCCCGGAAAAGCCGCAGAAATACTCGCGCGCGACGCTGGAAACCCTGGCCATCATCGCCTACCGCCAGCCGGTGACGCGCGGCGATATCGAGGAAATTCGCGGCGTGGCCGTGAACTCGCAGACGATCAAGATGCTGGAAGACCGCGGTTGGGTTGACGTGGTCGGCTACCGCGATGTGCTGGGACGGCCGGCCCTGCTGGGCACCACCAAGCACTTTTTGGATGATTTGGGACTCAATTCGCTGTCCCAGCTGCCGCCTTTGCAGCAAATCAGCGATATGCGAGGTGGCGCGCCCGACATGGAAGCGCTGGAAGCAGCCCTGCAGGAGAACTTTGACAAAGCGGCGCAACACGCCGCGCCGCCCATCAATGAGGCACCGGCTCACGCCCTTGCGCCAGAAACGACGGTTGACGCTGAGCCCAACCAAGAAATGAATAATGAACAACACTGATACCCCAGAGACTGTCGCCGGCGCACCCGCCGCCGACCCGGCTGCCAAGCCTAAGCGCCGCACCAAAGCCCAGATCGAAGCCGACAATGCTGCGCAAGCCGCCGGCGAGACTGCGAAACCGAAACGCAAAACCAAGGCCGACGCCGCAGCAGGCGATGCCGCCGCCGCGCCTGCCGACAGCGCCGCCGCCGCGCCCGTGAAGAAACCGCGCGCCAAGCCGGTCAAGGCCGCCGCTGAAGGCGCCGACGCCGGCGCTGCCGCCGCTGCGCCCGCCGCCGCAGGCGAGGCCACCCCGGCCAAGGCGCCGCGCGCCAAAAAGCCAAAAGCCGACGTGCCTGCCGCTGTAGGCGCCGCCGCTTCCGCTGACGCCGCCGCGCCAGCCGCGCCAGCCGCATCCGGCGAGGCCCCGGCCGCCGACGCCGTCCAAGGCAAGCACGACAAGGCCGAGCGCCGCCCGCGTGGCCCGCGCCAGATGCGCGAACTGCGCGCCGTGCGCGAAGCGACCCGTCCGGCGCCGGTGGTAGCCGGTGCCGACGGCGCCGAGGGTGCCGCAGCCGCGGCCCCGCAGGCAGGTGCCGCTGAAGGCGAGGGCGCCGCCGCCCAGGGGCAAGGCCAGCGCCACGAGCGCGGTCCGCGCAACGAAGGCCGCAACAAGAACAAGAAGAAGGGCAAGCAGCGCGGCCAGGGTGGCCAGGGCGCGCAAGCCGGCCAGGCCGGCGCCAAGCTGAGCGACGCCGACGCCGCCTTTGCCTACGCCACCTCCGACGCCTTCGACCGCGAAGACGGCAAGGGCCGCGCGCCGGCCAAGGTCGTGCGCCGCGACCTGACCGCCGACGACGACGCGCCCAAGCTGCACAAGGTGCTGGCCGAAGCCGGCCTGGGCTCGCGCCGCGACATGGAAGACCTGATCGTTGCCGGCCGCGTGTCGGTGAACGGCGAGCCGGCCCACATCGGCCAGCGCATCCTGCCGACCGACGCGGTGCGCATCAACGGCAAGCTGATCCAGCGCAAGGTGAGCAAGAAGCCGCCGCGCGTGCTGGTGTACCACAAGCCGGCCGGTGAAATCGTGTCGCACGACGACCCGGACGGCCGTCCATCGGTGTTTGACCGCCTGCCGACCATGAAGGCCGGCAAATGGCTGGCCATCGGCCGCCTGGACTTCAACACCGAAGGCCTGCTGCTGTTTACCACCTCCGGCGACCTGGCTAACCGCCTGATGCACCCGCGCTACAACATCGACCGCGAATACGCGGTGCGTACGCTGGGCACGCTGGAAGAAGGCATGCGCCAGAAGCTGCTGGCCGGCGTCGAGCTGGAAGACGGCATGGCCAACTTTTCCAAGATCGCCGACGGCGGCGGCGAGGGCATCAACCGCTGGTACCGCGTGGTCATCAGCGAAGGCCGCAACCGCGAGGTGCGCCGCATGTTCGAGGCCATCGGCTTGACCGTGTCGCGCCTGATCCGTACCCGCTACGGCGCGATGACGCTGCCAAGCGACCTGAAGCGCGGCCGCTGGGAAGAAATGGAAGAAAACACCGTGCGCGACCTGCTGGCCGCGTATGGCGTGGAGAAAAAGCAGCCGGGCGACAGTGCCCAGGGCGCGCCAGGCGGCCAGGGCGGACAAAAACGTCCGCAGGGCGTGCATGGCGGCCAAGGCGGCCGTGGCCAGGGCGCAGCCCAGGGTCAGCGCGGCAGCCAGAAGCCGCGCCGCGACCGCGACGAACATGATGACGGCGAGCCGAACGGCAACCGCATGGACGTCAGCAACAAGAATGCCGACCCGTTCCCGCAAGCACCGCGCGGCCAGGGCCGTGGCCAGGGCGCCTATTTCGGCGCCGGCCAGGGCGGCGGCTTCGGCCGTCCGGGTGGTGGTTCGGGCCGCCCAGGCGGCTCCGGCCGTCCGGGCGGCGCGGGCGGCGGCCAGGGTGGCCTGGGCCGTGGCCAGGGCGGCCAGGGCGCCGGCGCCGGCAAGGGGCCGAAAGGCCCGCGCCAGCCGGATCCGCTGCAAACCACGTTCGGCTTCGGCAATGCCGGCGGCCCGCGCCGCGGCAACCAGCAGCCGCGCGGCGGCGCCTCCGACCACGGCATGCCGCGCCGCCGCAAGGGCTGATCGCATAGCGGGCTGAGCCGCATTGGCGCCAAATCGGGGTCTGACCCCGAAGTGTGCTGAATGCGGCTCAGCTTGGCTGGTTTCGCGCGGCTTGCCGTTTTTTGGCGGATTTGATTGTTGTTTGCGTGTCTACTGTGGTATGTGGCATTGCAGCGAAGTCAATTGGCGGTTATAATGACCAGCCTAGAAAAGTGATACGCAGGTTTTAACGCTGAGTGTGCTTTCATCTGGATTGGAATACAAGAAGATGGGCAATTGCCCATTTTTTTTTTGGTGAACCGTTTTTAGCGGAGAATTTTTTTGCAACTGCCGGAACTAATTGAAAAGACCGTCGCCGGTCTGGGCTACGAGCTGGTTGATGTCGAACGGGCCGAGCGCGGACTGCTGCGCGTCTATATCGATTTCAGCGCGGCGGATGCGGCCGAAAAAGGCCCGATCACGGTTGAAGACTGCGCCACGGTCAGCCACCAGCTGAGCCATGTGCTGACGGTCGAAAACGTCAACTACGAGCGGCTGGAAATTTCGTCGCCCGGCCTGGATCGGCCGCTGCGCAAATTGGAAGATTTCACGCGTTTCGCAGGTTGCGAAGCCATCGTCAAGCTGAAGGTCGCCATGCCAGGCACCTCCAACCGCAAGTCCTTCGAGGGCGTGCTGCAGGAGCCGCAGGGCGATCAGCTGGCGTTGGAGTTTGAAGGTAAAGATGGTCCGGCGCTGTTGGAGTTTACGCTCGCCGATATGGATAAGGCACGCTTGGTGCCGCAGGTGGATTTTAAGGGACGCAAAGCATGAGTCGCGAAGTTTTGTTATTGGTGGACGCGCTGGCGCGTGAGAAAAACGTCGACAAGGACGTGGTCTTTGGAGCGCTCGAGTTCGCGCTGGCGCAAGCCACGAAGAAGCGCTACGAAGGCGAGGTCGACATCCGCGTTTCGATCGACCGCGATTCGGGCGAGTTCGAATCCTTCCGCCGCTGGCACGTGGTGCCCGACGAAGCGGGCCTGCAGCTGCCTGACCAGGAAGTGCTGCTGTTCGAAGCAAAAGAGCAGATCCCCGACATCGAAGTGGACGACCACATCGAAGAGCCGATCGAATCGGTCGAGTTCGGCCGCCGTTTCGCCCAGGACACCAAACAGGTAGTGCTGCAGCGCGTGCGCGATGCCGAACGCGAACAGATCCTGGCCGACTTCCTGGAGCGCGGCGACTCGCTCGTGACCGGCACCATCAAGCGCATGGAGCGCGGCGATGCCATCGTGGAATCGGGCAAGATCGAAGCGCGCCTGCCGCGCGACCAGATGATCCCGAAGGAGAATCTGCGTATCGGCGACCGCGTGCGTGCCTTCATCCTGCGCGTGGACCGCAATATGCGCGGCCCGCAGGTGATCCTGTCGCGTACCGCTCCCGACTTCATCATGAAGCTGTTCGAGCTGGAAGTGCCGGAGATCGAACAGGGCATGCTGGAAATTAAATCCGCAGCCCGCGACGCCGGCGTGCGCGCCAAGATCGCCGTCTACACGGCCGACAAGCGCATCGACCCGATCGGTACCTGCGTCGGCATGCGCGGTTCGCGCGTGCAAGCCGTGACCGGCGAGCTGGGCGGCGAGCGCGTGGACATCGTGCTGTGGTCGGAAGATCCGGCCCAGTTCGTCATCGGCGCGCTGGCTCCGGCCAATGTCTCGTCGATCATGGTCGATGAAGAGAAGCACGCCATGGACGTGGTGGTGGACGAAGAGAACCTGGCCATCGCCATCGGCCGCTCGGGCCAGAACGTGCGCCTGGCCGCCGAGCTGACCGGCTGGAAGATCAACATCATGACGGCCGAAGAATCGGCCGACAAGGCAGCCCAGGAAACGGCCGCGATCCGCGCGCTGTTCATGGAAAAACTGGATGTCGACCAGGAAGTGGCCGACATCCTGGTGGAAGAGGGCTTTGCCAGCCTGGAAGAAATTGCTTACGTGCCGATCTCCGAAATGCTGGAAATCGATGCGTTTGACGAAGATACCGTCAATGAATTGCGGACCCGCGCACGCGATGCGCTGGTGACCGAGGCGATCGCCTCGGAAGAAGGTCTGGAAGGCA
Source organism: Massilia sp. NBRC 108631 (assembly GCF_059704565.1). Classification (NCBI taxonomy): domain Bacteria; kingdom Pseudomonadati; phylum Pseudomonadota; class Betaproteobacteria; order Burkholderiales; family Oxalobacteraceae; genus Massilia; species Massilia sp. NBRC 108631. Next base: position 4,685 of record NZ_BAAKJE010000257.1, on the reverse strand, counting down.
TGGACGAGGCATTGGTCGGTCTGGAAGGCATGGACCGCATCACCGCCGGCAAGCTGGGTCTGGCTGGTATCAAGACCGTAGAAGCTTTTGCCGCACTGGCTTACGACGAATTTGGCGCCATCCTGGCCCTGTCCGCCGACCGTGCCCGTGCACTGATTGCAAGTGAATTTGAAGATGTGACCGACGATGAGATGAAGTTGGTTGACTCGAAGTACGACGACCGCGCCAAGGCCCTGCAAGCCAAAGCCTGGTCGGCGGCCGAATCCGCAAAGGCATAATTTGAGTATCTTTATCATCTCCGCGACACATAGAAAAGAGGACTGAATGGCGAGTAACAACGTAGCCCAATTTGCCACCGAACTGAAGATGCCTGCAGATTTGCTGCTGACGCAGCTGCGTTCTGCTGGCGTCGAAAAGAGTTCGACGTCAGATCCATTGTCGAAAGATGATAAGGATAAGTTGCTGGAACATCTGCGCCGTACCCACGGTGCAGCTGCGGACACTGAAAAGAAAAAGATCACGCTGACCCGCAAGGAAACCACCGAGATCAAGCAGGCTGACGCCACGGGCAAATCCCGCACCATCCAGGTCGCGGTCAAGAAAGTACGCACCTTCGTCCAGCGCGACGAGCCGGCGCCTGTCGCCGCCCCTGCCGCGCCGGTGGTGGACGCCGCCGAAGTGGCGCGCCGCGAGGAAGACGCACGCAAGCAGGCCGAGCTGATCGCCCGCCAGGAAGCGGAACTGCGCGAAAAGCAGGAGCGCCTGGCCAAGCTGGAATCGGAGAAGGAAGCCCAGGCCCAGGCCGCCGCTGCCGCCGAAGCCGAAGCGAAGAAAGCGGCCGACGCCGAAGCCAAGAAAGCCGCCGCTGCCGCCAAGGCCGCCGCCGACAAGCCAGCCGCTGCAGCCGCAGCGCCGGTGGTAGTCGACGCCGCCGCCGAAGCGAAGAAGGCCGCCGCCGCTGAAGAAGCGAAGAAAGCCGCCGAGCTGGCCAACAAGGAAGCCGCCGAGCGCGCAGCCGCCACCGAGCGCGCACGCAAGGCCGTGGCCGACGAAGTGGCCCAGATCAAAGCCATGATGAACGCGCCGCGCCGCGCCATCAAAGCCCCTGAACCAACCCCGGCACCGGTCGCCGTCAAGGCCAAGACCGCCGAAGGCACGCTGCACAAGCCTGCCGACAAGAAGCCGGCCACCGACAAGCCGGGCGATAAAAAGCCTGCCGTCGGCGACAAGAAATCCATCAAGTCGGCCAATGTCTCGTCGACCTGGCAGGACGACGCCAAGAAGCGCGGCGCCCCTGGCGGCGGCGCAGGCAAAGGCCGTGGCGGCAACACCGGTTCGACCGGCGGCCGCGACGGCTGGCGCAGCGGTGGCCGCGGCGGCCGCCGTGGCGGTTCGCACGCGGACGACCGCGAGACCAACTTCCAGGCCCCGACCGAAGCCATCGTCAAAGATGTGCACGTGCCGGAAACCATCACCGTGGCCGAACTGGCGCACAAGATGTCCGTCAAGGCATCCGAGGTTATAAAACAGCTGATGAAGCTGGGCCAGATGTGCACCATCAACCAGGTGCTGGACCAGGAAACCGCGATGATCCTGGTGGAAGAGATGGGCCACAAAGCCCACCCTGCCGCCGAGGACGATCCGGAAGCGCTGCTGGCCGACCAGGGTGAGCACGCTCACTTCGAGTCCACCTCGCGCGCACCGGTGGTGACCGTCATGGGTCACGTCGACCACGGCAAGACCTCGCTGCTGGACTACATCCGCCGCGCCAAGGTGGCGTCGGGCGAAGCCGGCGGCATCACGCAGCACATCGGCGCATACCACGTCGAAACGCCGCGCGGCATCATCACCTTCCTGGACACCCCGGGCCACGAAGCCTTTACGGCCATGCGTGCCCGTGGCGCCAAGGCCACCGACATCGTCATCCTGGTGGTGGCGGCGGACGACGGCGTGATGCCGCAAACGAAGGAAGCGATCGCCCACGCGAAAGCTGCAGGCGTACCGCTGGTGGTGGCGATCAACAAGATCGACAAACCGGGCGGCAACCTGGAGCGCGTGACGCAGGAACTGATCTCCGAACAAGTGGTGCCGGAAGAATACGGCGGCGACTCGCCGTTCGTGCCGGTGTCGGCCAAAACCGGCCAGGGCATCGACGACCTGCTCGAGCAAGTGCTGCTGCAAGCCGAAGTGCTGGAACTGAAGGCACCGGTCGACGCGCCAGCGCGCGGCCTGGTGGTGGAAGCCCGCCTGGACAAGGGTAAGGGTCCTGTGGCCACCATCCTGGTGCAGTCCGGTACGCTGAAGCGCGGCGACGTCGTGCTGGCGGGTTCCTCGTATGGCCGCGTGCGCGCCATGCTGGACGAGAACGGCAAGGCAGTGGCCGAAGCCGGTCCATCGATCCCGGTCGAAATCCAGGGCCTGACCGAAGTGCCGGCCGCCGGTGAAGAAGTCATGGTCATGGCCGACGAACGCAAGGCCCGCGAGATCGGCCTGTTCCGTCAAGGTAAGTTCCGCGACGTGAAACTGGCCAAGCAGCAGGCCGCCAAGCTGGAAAACATGTTCGAACAGATGGCCGAAGGCGAAGTGAAGAACCTGCCGCTGATCGTCAAGACCGACGTGCAGGGTTCGCAAGAGGCGCTGGTATCCTCGCTGCAGAAGCTGTCGACCTCCGAAGTGCGCGTACAGGTTGTGCACGCTGCGGTGGGCGGCATCACGGAATCGGACGTCAACCTGGCGGTGGCCTCGAAAGCGGTCATCATCGGCTTCAACGCCCGTGCCGATGCACAGGCGCGCAAGCTGGCCGAGTCGAACGGCGTGGACATCCGCTACTACAACATCATCTACGACGCGATCGAAGAGGTGAAGGCAGCCCTGTCCGGCATGCTGGCGCCAGAGCGCCGCGAGCAGGTTACCGGCCAGGTCGAAGTACGCCAGGTCATCCTGGTCTCCAAGGTCGGCGCGATTGCCGGCTGCCTGGTTACCGACGGTGTGGTCAAGCGTGTTTCCTCGGTTCGTCTGCTGCGCAACAACATTGTGGTGTGGACCGGCGAGATCGATTCGCTCAAGCGCTTCAAGGACGATGCGAAAGAAGTACGCGCCGGTCTGGAATGCGGCTTGTCGCTGAAGAACTACAACGACATCCAGGTTGGCGACACCCTGGAAGTGTTCGAAGTGCAGGAAATCGCCCGTACGCTGTAATAGCGGTCGGCGCACTGGCGGGTCAGTGGAACCGGGGCGAGCCCCCGGTTTCATTGGCCCGCCAATTTTTTTAGGTAAGACATCATGGCAAAACATAGCAAAACCATCCCCGCGCGCGGCCTGCGCGTGGCCGACCAGATCCAGAAGGACCTGTCGGTACTGATCGCCTACGAACTGAAGGACCCGCGCGTGGGCATGATCACGCTGTCCGAAGTCCAGCTCACGCCGGACTACGCGCACGCCAAGATCTATTTCACCATGCTGAAGGACGATCCGGAAACCGTGAAGAACACGCTGGCCGGCCTGAACGCGGCCTCCGGCTACCTGCGCAATATGCTGGGCAAGCGCCTGCACATCCACACGCTGCCGGCGCTGCACTTCCACCACGACATGTCCGCCTCGCGCGGCATGGAGCTGTCCGCGCTGATCGACCAGGCCAACGCCACCCGCGCGCTCGATGACGACGGCGACGCCGGCGGCGACAAGGGCAACGGCGAAGCCTGATGAACCAGCCGAAAGTCAAACGCGTCCGCGACCTCGTGGACGGCGTGCTGCTGCTCGACAAGCCGGTCGGCCTGTCCTCCAACGACGCGCTGATCAAGGCCAAGCGCATGCTGAACGCGAAGAAGGCGGGCCACACCGGCACGCTGGACCCGTTCGCCACCGGCCTGTTGCCGCTGTGCTTCGGCGAAGCCACCAAGTTCTCGCAGGACTTGCTGGAAGCCGACAAGACCTACCTGACCACGGTGCACCTGGGCCAGCGTACCGACACCGGCGACACCGAAGGCCAGGTCATCGAAACGCACGCGGTGAACGTCACGCGCGAGCAGATCGAGGCCGTGCTGCAACGCTTCCGCGGCCCCATCGAGCAAGTGCCGCCGATGTACTCGGCCCTCAAGCGCGACGGCAAGCCGCTGTATGAATACGCCCGCGCCGGCGTGACCCTGGAGCGCGAGGCGCGCCCGGTCACCATCCACAAGCTGGAATTTGTCAGCTACGAGGCGCCGTTCCTGAAGCTGGAAGTCAAGTGCAGCAAGGGCACTTACATCCGGGTGCTGGGCGAAGACATCGGCGCCGCGCTGGGCTGCGGCGCGCATTTGAACGCGTTGCGCCGCATCCAGGTCGGCGACCTGGTGATGACGGACGTGGTGACCTTGGAACAGGTGGCTGCCCACCCGGCCCCGCTGGAACTGCTGGCGCCGGTGGACGCGCTGCTGTCGTCCTTTCCGGCGGTGCAGCTGACCGAGGAACTGGCCAGGCGCTTCCTGAACGGGCAACGCCTGCCGCTGGGCAAGGAGCCTGCCGTCACGCCGCCCATGCTGGCGCAGGTGCCGGGCCGCGTGCGCGTCTACCTGGGCGAGAAGCTGCTCGGCACCGCCCAGCTGGGCGAGTACGATATCCTGGCGCCGGAACGCCTGATCGCGGTCGGCGCCTGACCCTGCCAATCATCCGCTGGCCAGTGTCGGTTTTCCTTACATAATTGTGTA
>NZ_BAAKJE010000256.1:0-4502 GCF_059704565.1 Massilia sp. NBRC 108631 | reverse complement strand
CTGAATGAAACAACTGTAAACCTCGCTTCCGCACCGGGCCGGTTTCAGGTGACAACCGGCCAAGATAGTTGTCGTCTACCGGCCAAGATAATTGTCGCTCACCACTGCACCGTGTGCGAAGTTCATCGCTAGGCTGTGGATGACGTTATGAAGGCGTTGATATGCCGCGAACGACAGTGGTGGCGCTTTGCTTTTTTTTGTCATGATGATCAGGGGCGAGAGCGATTATGCGAAGAATTTGGCTGCTTGAAGTTCGCCGACCTGTGCCGCAGCGATGATGGCTGAAACGTGTCCACTTGCCTTGCGCAAGTTTGCGGATGCTACGTGCGCGTAGCGCTGAGTGGTCTTACTATCCGAATGGCCAAGCAGGTGCTGGACCTCGTAGAGTGACGCGCCGTTGTTGATGGCTAGGCTGGCAAACGAATGTCGGAGGTCGTGAATGCGCCAGCCGGTGAGGCCAGCTCTCTTTAGCGCTCGCTGGAAACCCTTATAGGGATTGCAGATTGGCGCACCTAATACCTTCCCCTGGAACACATAAACCGTTGACTCGGAGCGTGGACGCCGATACAGGATGGTCAGTGCCGTATCGTTGAGCAGCACGAATCGGCTCCGCCCACTCTTGGTGTGCGGAAGATACCATTGGCGCTGTTCTAGGTCGATCGCATCCCAGCGGGCGTTGAGGACTTCGGATCGCCTTGCTCCGGTCGCTAGAAGAAAGCTTAATGCGTCTGCTAACGCCCGGTTTGGCTCCGCCTCCAGCGCCGATAAGAAAGACCGCAACTCCTGACCGGACAAGTAGCGATGCCGCTGGTTATTCTCTTGGTGCATTCGGATACCGCGAGCTGGGTTCTTACCGTCGAGCTTGCCCCAAATAATAGCCAGATTGAAGCAGCGCTTGAGCAGTGCCAGGTGCCTGTTTGCCGTTGCGGCACATTTTTGTACGAGCAGTTTGTCGTGTAGTTGCTGGATGGAGTGGCTGGTAATCTCAGCGAGCGGAAGGTGGCCAAGTTCAGGAAGGATGTTGCGCATTCGGCTTGCGTCATCCTTAGCGCTGCGCTTGGCGGCGTAGGCGTGGGGGAGATAGTCGTCGGTCACGAAGTCCTTGAGCGTTAGATCCGCTTGCGGTTGATTCTGGCTCGCGCTGCGGGTCAATACCGTTCGCAATCTTGCCTCGGGCGTCGAGGGCTTGGTGGCGGGCATCTGTCACGTCCAGCTGCGGATAGTCGCCCAATTTCATGCTGCGCTTTGCGCCGTTGAAGGTATAGCGTAGCAGGAAGTACTTGCGGCCCTTCCGGGTCACGATCACTCTCAGGCCTGCTACTTCGGTATCGGAGTATTCACTTTCCTTGGACTTTGCATCCTCAGGATGCGGAGGAAGGGCATCGATCAGCTTCTTGTTGAAGCGGAACTGTCTGTTCATTGCTTACGCTCCTATGGTGGATAGGTTGGTTGATGGTGGTACGTTTTTGGGTACTGGAAGTTCGAATCCGTGGCTCTTGCCGAGTTAATCTAGCGGGCGAGATGATGTGCCAGGCGGCGCATGCGGTATTGCAGTGTGCGCGATCTCACCGCATGAAAAGGCCGTGTGTCCGGTCTATTTCTGGTCGGGTCAACGCACTTGCACTGCAGATCGTCGTTAAACTGAGGTTTCAGACGCGGAAAAGAAAACAGCCCAGACGGTAATGACCGTTTGGGCTGTAGAGAGGCAACGTGACGCTGGATTTCGCTATTTTATGACTGGCTGGCGGGGCTGTTGTAACTTAAGCCGTCCCTTTAGTTGAGTAGCTTTGATGTCTCGCAGTCTCTTCTTCTGATAAAACGTGGAAAATGCCGGAGAAGTTTCTGCTCGCTGAATCCAAATCCTATGTAGCTCCAAAACTGCTTCGAACTCAGGTTCGTTCGGTGACAGTTTGCGCAGCATGTTGGTCGCGGACGCAAAGAATGTTATGAACGGATGCTCATGAACCTTTTCAGTATCTTCGTTTAGCTCATACGCCTGAGTTAATGCTTCTTCCCCCTCGTAGAAAAACTTCATTGCATCGGCGTGATTTTTTTCTAAAAGCCTTACGCAGTGGCGCATACAAATTGCACCCAAACTGGTATAGGCAAATGCATGCTGCTCTATCGAGAGAGCTTTTTGAGAGTAAGAGTAGGCTTTTGGGAAGTTTTCCTCTTGGCGAGATTCTAACAACGCTCGTTGATCCCAATATCGAGAACTCCACCCTAAAATGTCTTCATGTTCTTCATAGAACTGAAGTGCCTTGTCGCGAATGCTAAGTGCGACTTGCTCCTGATCCAAAACCTCCCGAAGGATAAGATGCTCTAGACCTTTCAGTTTAATGACTGTGGGATTGATTAATGGCGCGATTACTCTTGTGACGGCGGTCATCGCTTCATATCGCTCTTGCTCAGAAAATGCCTCAGTCCAAGCATATTCACTCAGAATTCTATGTCGTAATCTCAAGCCGCGAGGATCGCGCACCAAGATCCCCTCAGCCTTTAATCGATCATCGACCAGTGAGCTAAAGTCTTCGAATTGAAGGCCAGACGAGGCAATTGCTGCACGTAACGGAAGTGAGAATCCGAATCTGTGGACGCAAACAATTCTTGATATCAGCCGACGCTGATGCTCCCCGCCAGTTTCGGCAAGAACAAGCTTCCGTACTCGATCTTTTATCGGCTCAGAGAATTCAATGTAAGAAATGCTATCTAGCAATTCAGATTTGCATATATCTTTCAGGTCTTTAATTAATTTGGTATCTGTTGATCCGATATGCTTGCCTAAGCGACTAACCTGTCTACGCTTTTGGACAAAATGCGAGATATCCGTCTGGCTCATTGGCCCGATTTTATATTCATGGCGGAATTCATCCGGCAGGTCAATATGGAAGCCTCGCAATCGAGGGCTCCGTAACGATAGAAAGAATTTCGCTGGCTTTCCCTTGGCTTTCGCGCTCTCAAGCACATTTCTGATGGCGCCTAAATAACTGGCAGCGTCATCTACGAATAGAATTGCACGATCATCTTCCATTAAATAGTCGGAAACAATATCAGCATTTAGCCCTTCCTCATGTCTAAACCAAAATGGCTTATATCCCTGCTGTAGTGCAGCTTTTGCAACGCGAAGAAGTGCCGATGTCTTTCCTGAAACGCGATCGCCGTGGATAAGCGCAGCGAATCTTGTGTCTGGCTTGCCAAGTAGCTCGACAGCTTTTTGGGTAGTTCCAAATTGAGTATCGCGATCATTAAGGATATCTAGCCAAGTGGGTTCATCGCCGCCATAAAAATCTGTCCCCCTGATAGCTAACAAAGAGGTATCCACGCTATCTAAGCGACGAAACTCCGCTAAGAACCTTTCATAAGTACCGCTTTTCAGCCTCGCCATCACTGCATCGGCGGTTTTTCGATACTCAGCTAATTCCCTCATTAGCGTCGTGAAAAATTCCTCTAGCGAACAAACAATCGGAATTAAATTGTAGCGCCTCATGCGCTTTTTCTGACCGTCATCTAAGCTAAAAGAGACGATAAAGGAAGGGAAACCATGCGCGCTTGATAGGTTCTTTGTGCGTATCGCTTCCGCGAGATCTACTTCTTCTGCCAGGCTTGCTCCGCAAACAACAAATGGTTTTTCTATGTAATTCGTCTGAAAACTTGCGTGCCAAGCAGGGAAGCTTTTAGCTGCACCAGCATATTCAGGGATCGAGAACACGAGGCTTTTATTGGGCTTCCCAACCTCTGATGCTCGACCATGTAAATAAATGATCTGAAGAGAAGATGGCTTGCTATCGAGGGGAACGACTTTATCTTTCCAGTCTAGCGGCTGGATTTCCACGGCTGCATTCGATGTGCCGCTCGCCGCGAACGCATTGTCTAACACATCATCGATGTTAAATGTCCAAATTCGTTCCCAGTGCGCGCGAAAGATCAAGCCCTGCCAAGTTGGCGCACATCCGGTAAACCGCTTGCGAAGCCAAGATTTAAATCGGGCAGGCTCCTCACTGAGGGCCTCTTCATACGTGATGGGAAGTTTCTTTGCTTCATCGGCATTTAGGCCGAGATTGAACTCATCTGAGATTTGCACAGATAGTGTTGCGCCATCCTTCAGTTCGACATTATCGCCACCTACGCATCCATAGCTTGATCCCGCACCCAGCAGTAAGTTATATCTCCCTTCGTGAAGCCCTCGAAGAAGCAAGTTTCTTTCATCGGCGCTCAGGCCTAGCTGCTCTAGTGTTCTCATCGGCTCCTCAATCTCAAGTCTACGTCATGAATGCTAGCAAGTAGCATATCATCTTGGCCCAAGGAAAGATGCTCAGATTATCACATTCGAGGATGTTATCGGTACGTGCTCAGTTGCGCGGCTGCGGATCAGATGCGCGCGCAGTGAGCCTACGCGACCAGAGAGCGACCAGAAACAAAAAAGCCCACGAACCGAAATTCGTGGGCTTCCTTGATAATTCTTGGTAGGCCGTGCGGGATTCGAACCTGCGACCAACGGATTA